>CAMGTC010000004.1 GCA_946061765.1 uncultured Treponema sp. | reverse complement strand
TGCGCTACACGCTTTTTGTGGTATAGAAACTATTGAACTGCCGCTTCGCAGCAGGCACAAAAAGAGCCTTTTTGAACCACGCCCGCTCCTTCGCACCAACATTACGGAAAAGCCTTTATAATGCGGAAGTCCTGCTAAAAAAATTAGCATAATTGAAATTATAGAAAAAATACAATATATTTACAAAAAAATGCAAAAAAGTGAATTATTAATTCACGAGTGAGGATTGTATGAATATTTTTAAGGGTGCTTTTACAGCTTTAATTACTCCTTTAAATAAGGATGGCTCTGTAGACTACGAAGGTTTCCGCAAAAACGTCAAATATCAGTTAGCTGAAGGTATTGATGGATTAGTTCCTCTTGGAACAACCGCTGAAACTCCTACCCTAGATGAAAAACCTGGTCAGGAAGAAGACAAACTTATAGAAATTGTTTTTGAAGAAGTTCGTTCATTTGAAAAATCCTCTGGCAAAAAAATTCCTGTAATTTTAGGTGCAGGTTCAAACAACACAAAAGATTCAGTTTTATATTGCGAAAGAGCTAAAAAAGCTGGTGCTGATGCAGCTCTTGTTGTTACACCTTATTACAATAAACCATCAAAAGAAGGTATTTACCAGCATTTTGCAGCCTGTTCAAAAGTTGGTATCCCAATTATTGTTTACAATATTCAGGGACGCACAGGCTTAAATATTCCAACAGATTTACTTGCAAGAATTGCAGAACTTCCAAATATTGCCGGCGTAAAAGAAGCTAGTGGCTCTGTTGCTCAGATGATGGAAGTTATTGGACAGATTAAAAATAAAAAACCAGACTTTGCAGTTTTATCGGGAGACGACGGATTAACATTACCTTTGATTGCTGCAGGTGGAGATGGAATTATTTCTGTTGCATCTAATATGATTCCAGGCCTTATGCATGAATTAGCTCAGTCAGCATTAGAGGGAGATTTAAAAAAGGCCCGAGAAATTCATTACCGCCTTGCACCTTTCTTTAAAGCTGAATTCTGCGATGGAAATCCATCATCTATTAAATATGCTATGAATTATAAGAAGATGCCTGCAGGCCCTTGCCGACTTCCTCTTGTTGAAGTTACAGATGCTGCTAAAAAAACAATTGAAGCTGCAATTAAAGAATGTAACTTGTAATAAACTATTTTAAGGAGACTGAAATGAGTTCAAAAATCAAAGTTGGAGTTTTAGGTGCTACAGGAATGGTTGGTCAGCGCTACATTAAATTACTGGAAGACCATCCCTGGTTTGAAGTAACATATGTTGCTGCTTCACCACGTTCTGCAGGACAAAAATATAAAGATGCTGTACAAAACCGCTGGCTTATTGGTTCTGATATTCCTGCCGGAGTTGCAGATTTAATGGTTGAAGATGCAAATATTGCAGAAAAAGCAATTGGAAAATGTCAGTTTGTATTTTCTGCCCTTGAACTTCCAAAAAAAGATGATATTAAAAATCTTGAAGCCGCATATGCCGCAGAAGGTATTCCTGTTGTTTCAAATGCCTCTGCAAACCGCTGGACTGAAGATGTACCAATGTTAATTCCAGAAATTAACTATGACCACATTAAAGTTATAGATGATCAGAAAAAACATCATGGCTGGGACAAAGGTTTTATTGCTGTAAAACCTAACTGTTCTCTTCAAACTTACATGATGCCAATTCACGCTTTAATTCAAGCTGGTTATCCAATTAAAAGAATGGTTGTAACAACTTTACAGGCTACATCAGGAGCAGGATATCCTGGAGTTCCTTCATTCGATATGATTGATAACATTGTACCTTTTATTGGTGGTGAAGAAGAAAAAACAGAAAAAGAGTGCCTTAAAATTTTAGGAAGTGTAAAAGACGGTAAGATTGAAAACGCAAAATATCCTATTGTTTCTTCTACTTGTACACGTGTTCCTGTAATTGATGGTCATACAGCATGTGTTTCTTTGGAATTTGATTTGCCAGAAGACAAAAAACCTTCTCTTGAAGAAATTGAAAGAGTATGGACTTCTTATACATCTCTTCCACAGGAATTAAAATTACCTTCAGCTCCAGAACATCCAATCGTTGTTCGCCATGAAGAAAATCGTCCACAGCCACGTCGTGACCGCGAAACAGAAAAAGGAATGGCTTGTGTAATTGGTCGTCTTCGTCCATGTAATGTATTTGACATTAAATTTGTTGCTTTAAGCCATAATACAAAACGTGGAGCAGCTTTAGGAGGAATCTTAAATGCTGAACTTTTGAAAGCTAAAAATTATTTAGGTTAAGCTTTTAGATAAACGAAAAGGGGCACTTTTAAAAAGTGCTCTTTTTTTTTTACTTAACTGCCAATTAATTATTTTTTGGCAACTATAACCATAGTTCTTGCATTTTGATTATAAGGAGAATAATCAAAGTCACCGTAAACGTCTGCTTCTTTAAAACCAATATTTACAAGAATATCTCTTAATTCTGCTGCAGAATAAAGTCTTTGCACAAATTCATGACTTATAAGCGGTTTTGAATCTTTGCCAGCTCCAAGAGAATATAAATCCCAGTGAGAAAGTAAACCTTCCCATGCTCCTTTTACTTCGAAGTGGGTTCTTACAGTATATCCAGCTCTTTCAAATTCTTCCCCAGGTGTAAAATACATAATTGCAGTTTCTCTGCTAGTACATTCTAATATAAAATAAGCTCCATCTTTTAAAGAAGAATAAATATTTTTTAAAATCATAATATCTTCCTGAATAGAATCACAATATCCAAAAGAAGTATATAGATTTACTGCGCAATCATACTTTTCTTTACTAATAAATGTTCGTAAATCTGCATTGATTAATTTTAAGGGAACCCCTTCGGCAAGGGCACTTTCTTTTGCAGCATCTAATTCATTTTGAATTATATCTATACCCGTAACATCAAGTCCAAGAGCTGCAAGTTCAACAGAAATTCTACCTACGCCACAACCAGCATCTAAAACTTTTGAATTTTTCTTTAGACCGGCAATTTTAACCAGAGCCTCTGCAACATCAGGAGCTTCTGCCCATCTAGCATCATCAAACATTATTGGTGCATAATTAGTCCAAAAATCACTAGATTCAAACCATTCACTCATTTTTTATTTGTAAGATTCCCATTTATCTAAACTTTTTTGTGCCATTTCAGGAAGATCCAGGGCATTATAAATATCTGCTGAATGTTTAAAAGCATATTCTGCAGCTACTTTGTCATCACTACTTGGATTATCTTTCATTAAAAGAATTCCCTTTACATAGTAATCAGATGCAAGAGCTCTTGAATTTTCTTCATCACGGTCATATTTTATGGCCATAGCCAATGCTTCCAGAGCTCCACTTTTGTTTCCTGCCAAAGAACGAACTTGTGACAACTTATAATAATTATCACCAAGTTCTGAAAGATAACACTCTTTTGTAAAAACATCTAAAGCTGCCATGTAATAATTTTCTGCCTCGCTATAATTTCCACTAGCCTTGTATACATCAGCTTTAAGACTGTCAAACTGAGCTTTTTCATATAAATCATCAGCAACTTTGCTTTTATTTTGATCAAGAATAGTTTGAAATGAAGAAAAATCATTATTTTTTTCGGCTAATGCAATTCTTACCTGACTCAAAGCAACTAATGCCATTGAGCGGTCAACATTTTCTGTATGAGCGGCATATTTTTTTGCCTGGCTTAAATATTCCTTTGCCTTTTCTATACTTTCATCTGCCTGAGATAAAGAAACTGATATTCTTACAAGACAAACAGTCAAAAGTAATTCATTATTATCAACAGACATTGCCATTTTCCAGGCATTATCAAGAAAGTAATAAGCTTTTTCAAAATCTCCACTAGATAAGGAAACTTTTGCGTTCTCAATCATTGTTCCTGCTGAAGTAGAAACGGTATTTATTAACATAGTTCTTTTTGGCTTAGAACCACATGATGTAAATAATACAAAAGAGAGTAAAAGTGAAGTAAAAAGATAATTTTTAAAATTCAATTTCATTAGAAATTCTCCTCTCTAGATTTTGGTGTAGAACTTTCTCCATTAAGATGAGTTGGAACACCACCCTTAATTAAGGGATTATTTTTTACACCTTCAAGAACATCCTGAACCTGTTGTAACATAATCTGAAGTTGAGCAAGTAATACAGAAACCTGAGGCATTTCATCATTTAATGAAGTTGAAATACCATTTACATCAGAAATTGTTGTATTAATTGTATTAAAGAGTCTATCAATAGAACCTTTTGTTTCTTCAGATTCAAGCAAACGAGGAACTAAGCCCTGTGGATCGCTTAAAGAAGCTGTGAGTGTATTTACATTTGAAAGAATGCCATTTACTTCATTTACAGTAGATTGAAGCTGAATAATAATATTTGCAAGTGGAATATTAGGATTTCCAGAAATTGTATCGTTGAGTAATTTAATAAGCTCATCAATATCTTTAACTAAACCCATAGCAGTTGAAACAATTGATGTCATAGAATCAACTGTATCAACAATTATACATTTTTTCTCTTCAATAAGTTTTTGTGCTTCAGCAGAAGTTCTTTCTGGAATAAAGGAAGAGTCTTCAATAATTGATGAAGAAACTCCCGGATGGAATTTAATCGAAGCTCCCATTCCAATAGGACTTACTGCAAGTTCAATAATAGAACCTTCTGTTGATTTTTGAATATACTCGTCTGATATATAAAAATCAATTCTTACTTTATCTTCTTCTGTAAGGGAAATTTTAGTAAGTTTTCCAATTGTAAAACCTTTGTAAGTTATTCCCATACCTTCTGAAAGACTGGAAGCAGAATTCATAATTGTATAATAAGGATGCTTGGGAACAAACCACTTTTGTTTTCCTCCAATAAAAAAGATAATAAAAACTAAAGCTGCAATGGCAAAAATACTTAAAGTACCAACAATCTGATCAGCAAACTTAATTTTAATTTTCATAATTAGTCTACACTCCAATCTTCGTCTGCACAGTAAACTCTATCAACTATAGAGCCTTTATCAAAATAATATTTATTACAAACAAAAGTATTAATAAAATCCACATCATGACTTACAAAAACAACAGTATTCCCTTCTTTTATAAATTTTTTAAGAATTTTTGCAACCAGTTTTCTTGTATCTTCATCAAGAGATTCTGTTGGTTCATCCAGAAATAAAATTTCGGGATTGCAGATTAAAGCCCGTCCCAGTCCAATTCTTTTTTGTTCACCAATTGAAAGATCTGCAGGTCGTATATTTAAAGATCTGTCATAACCAACAATTTTACAAATCTCAGTTATTATTTTTTTATAATCTTCGGCTTCTAAATCAGGAAAGTGGATTTGCAAAGGTAAAAGGAAATTATGAAAAATATCCTGATTGGCCCACAGGGCACTGTTTTGGAACATAAAACCACAACGACCTCTAAATTTTACATTCTCCTTATGATTCATACTCATGATATCTTTTCCTTCAAAAAGAATTTTTCCTCTTGTTGGAATAGTGATACCTGCAATAGTTTTTAAAGCTGTTGATTTTCCACTACCCGGAGTTCCCAGAAATGCAACAACTTCACCCTTTTCTACAGTAAGACTTATATCATTAAGAATGGTTTTATTTTCTACTTCAAAAAAGATGTTTCGTAATTCCAATAAAGCCATTTTAACTCCTAAAGAATATAAGACAGAGCTGTAATAAATACATCTGCCAAAACGCACAAACTAAATGATTTACTTACAGCCTTTAAACCAGAAATAGGAATATCGGTAGAAGCCCTGCCCGCTTTAAAACCATAATAAGTAGCCGAAGTAGCAATTATCATTCCAAAAATTAAACTTTTTAATATTGAAATTACAATGTATTTGACTTCAATAGCGGTAAAAAGATTATTAAAATAATCGGAAATACTTGTTGTAGAAATAAACTGAATTACAATGGCCGGAGCTATAAGTCCAAAAATAGAAAAATACAGATTTAAAAAAAAGAGGGAAAAAGTTACACCCAAAAGACGAGGAGCTGCAATGTGATCCAGAGGATTTACTCCGACTGAAATATAAGCTTCTACTTCGTGATTAACAACCATTGTAGAAATTTCAGTTGCAATAGCCGTTGCAGATCTGGCAGTAACAACAAAGGCAATTAAGAGAGGACCAAACTCCCTCATTACAACTATTACAAGTAACTGATATGTAAGTTGAGCCTGTCCCAAAGAAACAAGAAAGGCATTTCCCATAAGAATAATAGAAGTACCAATTCCTATACCTAAAAGTGCGCAAATTGGAAGAGCTTCTACAAAGGTAAAAAGAAGTTGCATTACAAGAATTTTACGAGAAACCCGGCCGCGTCTAATAAACATTAAACCGGAAGACAATAATTTTCCAATATAACCGAGAGCATAGCCAAAGTCTTTTACCCGATTGATTATTGATCTACCTTGTCTAGCAAGAAATCCCATTTTTCTTTTTACCTTCTTCTAACTTTTAACTATTCTTTTAATATATATTCTTTTTTGCTTTCGCTCAAATTTAAAGTAATGAAACATAAGTTTTTCCTGTTCCACCATCATCTGCTGACGCAAATTCAAAAGATTTTACAAGAGATGAGTGAGACAGATAATCTGTAACTGCCTGCTGTAAAATACCATTACCCTTACCATGAATTACACTGAAATTTGTAAAATTGTAAAGTGCGCATAAATCCAGTTGTCTTTCCAGGGCTTTTAATGCTTCGTCAACATGCATACCAAGTAATCTTAATTCAAAAACAGGTCTTGAAGAATCTTTTTCGGTAATTATATTTCCATTTACCTCTTTACTATTAAGCTCAAAAGTATATGAAGCTTTATTTTCCAGAGTATTTTTCCTTTCTACAAGAGTTAAATCTTTTTCCCTGATAGACATTTTTACACTTCCAAACTGAACCTGCCAATAGCCTTTCTTTCCAGCCTGTAAAATTAATCCCTGTGCCCCAGTTGATTTTGAAATTACTTCAGCCCCCTCCTGAAATTTTAATTGAATATTTTTATCAGATTTTTCCTGAGTAAGATTTACAGCTCCCTGATTTTGAACAGAAGCAAATTTTAGGGCCTCTGCATTACTCATTTTTTTCTTTGTCTTTTTATTTGAAGTATGAGATCTTTGACTTTTTAAAAGTTTTTGTAATTCAGCCTGAGCTTTTTCTAATTTTTCTTCTTCGGCTTCATATTTTTCTTCAAATCGATCTACATTTTTTTCCAGTTCGGAAATAAAGTTTTTTACACCCTTAGTTTTATCTTTTGTAAGTTGGCCTTCTTTTAAATTTCTTACAAGATTTTCAAGTTCACGTCTGGTGTGAATTAAAAAATCATTTAATTCCTGCTGTTTTCCAGCCTTAAGCTGATGTTCCCGCTTCTTATTTTCAATTTCCTTTTCTTTTAATTTTATACTTCTTTCTTCCAGGTCTTTTAAAGCCGAATCTGCCTGACTTTTTAATTTATCTAATTCCTGATGTTTTTGATTTAACCCTTTAATCAAAGTAGAAACATCAACCTGCTCTGCAGAAATATAAGATCTTGCCTTTTGAACAATCACTTTTGGAAGCCCGCTTTTTTGAGCAATATCCAAAGCATGACTTTCTCCAGAAACTCCCATCAAAAGATGATAAGAAGGAGATAGCGTACTTGCATTAAATTCTACACTTGCATTAATACAGGCTGGATTTGTATAGCCGTAATTTTTTAAAACTCCATGATGGGTTGTAACCAGTACAAAAGATTTTTTTTCTATCAGAGTATCAAGAAGACTCATTGCAATAGCACTACCTTCCTGAGGATCTGTTCCACTGCCCAATTCATCTAATAAAATTAAACTTGTTGAATTTGCGGCGTTTACTGCCTGGGCAATATTTTTCATGTGCCCACTAAAAGTAGACAAACTCTGGTCCAAAGACTGATCATCACCAATATCAGCAAAAACATTTGAAAAAATTGGAAGACTTGTAGCTTCTGCTGCGGGAATTGGAAATCCAGTCTGATTCAACATGGCAAGAAGGGCAAAAGTTTTTAAAGAAACAGTTTTACCACCAGTATTTGGCCCTGTAATAATTAAAATTCTCTTTCCTGCCATAAATCTTATATCAATAGGAACTGCTTTATCTCCCAAAAGAGGATGTCTTGCCCCAAGTAAAAGTGGAGCCTGTTCTTTTTCCAAAGGCAAAGAATAAATACAATTATGTTCAAGCCCCCAGCGTGCTGCCGCATAGGTAGTATCAAATAATTCCATAATTGGAAGTGCCTGTTTAAACAAAGGAATTGAAGAGGCAAGACTTTCTGTTAATTCGGTCAAAATTCTTTTAATTTCTACTTCAAGCTGATGTTCTTTTTGAATTAACTCATTACTGCAGAGTACCGCTTCATCAGGCTCAATATAAACTGTTTGTCCTGTTTGAGAAAATTCATAAATAATGCCAGGAATTTTATTCTGCTGATTGCTCTTTACAGCTAATACCTGGTGATTTCCCCTTAAAACTGGGACAGAAGATTCAAGTACATTTGCAAGTTTTGGATTACTTGTAAAAGACCTCATTATATTTTTTATTTTTTGATTTAAAGAAGCAATTTGTGAGCGTATAGCAAGAATCTCTGATAAATCCTTTAATTGGCCGTCCGCATTTATAATTCTAAAGATTTTCTTTTCACTGTCTTCTAAATCTGGAAGTTCCTGAACTTTTGAGGGTAATACTTTTAATTCCAGCTCCACCTGATGATTTGCAATTGATTCTTTTACTTTTTTTACAGACAGAATAAAAAGCCCAAGATCTCTAACCTGTTCCAAAGTTAAAGAGGCCCCTTTTGTTTTTATGATTGCATATAAACCATGAATTGGCCCCCATGCAGAAAAAGGCTGAGTTCTTACAGAGGTAATATATTTTTCCCATTCCCGGCTGCAAGCCTTGTAAAATTCAATTTTTTCAAGGTCAAAAACAGGATCGCGATTATCTAAAGAATATTTTCCTTCCTGGGTTAAACAATAAGAAGAAATCTCTTCTCTTATTCTATAATAATCAATTTCGTTTAGAGTTTTTTTATTCATAATTATTTATTCGTAAATTAAGTTAATCTTGCCAATTTCCAGTTCTAATTTCTTCTGCAATTCTCATAAAACTGTCAAATCTTTCGGGACTGATTTTACCTTCCTGCAAAGCCTCTTTTACGGCACAGTCAGGTTCTGACAAATGTTTACAATCAAGTCCAAATTTACATTTTCCTATATAAGGTTCAATTTCGCGGAAATACAAACCTAAATCTCGACTTTCTACCTGATCTAAAACAAAACGTCTTATTCCGGGAGTATCAATAATGTCTGCTTTCCTACCCTGTAAGCCATCCATCAAAGCTTCGTTCAAAGTAAGATGAATTAAAGAGCCTTTTGTTGTTGTATGATTTCCCCGCCCATATTTTTTTGAAAGGCTGCCTGTTTTTAATACAACATTACTATCCATTACATTAATAAGGCTGGACTTTCCAACACCACTTTGGCCTACAAAAGCAGACAGCTTATCTTCAAGTAACTGAGCAAACTGAAGCATACCTTCACCAGTTTTTGCAGATATTCTTAAAACTTTATAACCAAGTTCTTCCCAGATTGTAAGACGTCTTTCTATGGCTTCATATTCTTCCATTCGACCGTCATTTTGCATTAAATTTGCTAAATCCCATTTATTACAAACAATTACAGGAGTTATTCCCTGATGTTCTGCCTGAGCCAGGGCTCTGTCGGTAAATCTTGGTCTAAAAGGCGGCTGATCTGGAGTTGTTACTAAAATCAAATAATCAAGATTACTTGCCAGCAGTTGAGGACAACGCCCTTTTACATTCCATCTTAAGTAAGTATTTTTTCTTGCCTGGATATTTAAAACCTGACCTTTTTCATCATTTAATGGGTCAACTTCGATTTCAACAAAATCACCCGGAGCTATTGGATTATAAAACTCGGTATCGGCTTTTAACACCTTTCCCTTAATTGTACAATATCTGATTACCCCGTCATCGCATTCAACAGTAAAAAGATTATTTGTCCCTGCTGTAACTCTTCCTGTCAAAGATTATCTCCTAATTTATTAAGCCCACAAAAGCCACAAAACAAGAGCGGCTGTACCTGTAGTAATAATTGTAAATGGCAGGGCAACTTTTAGCCAGCCAGAGAATTTCATTGGATATCCTTCGTTTTTTACAATTCCCATACTTACAACATTTGCACTTGCACCAAAAGGAGTAAGATTTCCACCAAGACAACTTCCAATTAAAAGTGCAAACAAGAAAATTTCCTGATTAACATTCATAGTTTGAGCCATTCCGCCAGCAACTGGAAGCATAGCAATAATGTAAGGAACATTATCAACAAAACCAGAAATTATTATAGAAACAATAAGAATAATTATAAAACCTAGTAATTTTGAATCACCACAGATGCCTGCAAGGAAATGAGCAAAATCATCAAGTAATCCAACTTCCTGAATTCCTCCAACAACAACAAATATTCCCAGCAGGAAGAAAATTGTTTCCCAATCGAGTTCTTTTACAAGAGTAACAATTTCAGATACTTCTTTTTTCTGAATGAATCTATACCACAATAGTCCAATAATTCCTAAAGTAATTACAAATAAACCACTCATATAAGGAAAGTCGCTTGGAATAAAAGAAATTCCAGCCAGTCCAAAAACCATTACCAATAAAAGTACAAATGGGAACCAGGAAATTACATCAGTTTTATCAACTTCAACTTTTGCTTTTCCGTTTTTTGCAAAAAGAAAATAAAAATACACACAACCAACTAAAAGTCCAGCCTGAATAATAAAGAAAATGGACATTTTTCCCTTGTGAAAGAAGAAGTCATTAAAATTATAGCCTGAATAAGAAGCAAAAATCATACTTGGAGGATCCCCTACAAGAGTAGCAGTTCCTTCAAGATTACTCATAACAGCTAAACCAATCATAAAATAAGTAGGATTAATTTTAATTTTTTTACACAAGGCAAGGGCAATTGGAGCCATTACCAAAACGGTAGCAACATTTTCTACAAATATAGAAATAATACCCGTCATTGCCAAAATTGCAATTATAGCAAGACCTGTATTTTTACTTGAATTAACTATACTATCAGCAATTCTTGCAGGAACTTTTGAATAAATAAAAAGAGCTGCAATAGTCATGCTTCCTAAATAAATTAAAATTACATTCCAGTTGATAATCTCAAAAAGTGAATGAGATAAAGCATAAAAATGTTGATTAAGTGTAAATGTTTCTGGCAGTGGAAAAATACTACCAGGTAAAATCATTCCTAAAATGATAACTAAAAGAGCTGCAATGCTTGTAAACCATACTTTTTTATTTTGAAAAGCGATTACAAAACAGTACATCAAGACAGCAATCCCAATAACAATCCATTTTATGAAATCCATAAAAATAATTATACCCCTTCTTCTATTTCGTTAAACAAGGCTTCGTATAAAGCAGCCTTGTCACTATTTGTATTTCTGATAGTTTGAGACATCTTTTTAGCCAGGTGCAAAATTACTCTGTAGCCTAGCAAAGGTTCTTTGTCGCAAACTTCAATAAATTTTTTGCCCGAAAGTGTAATACAAGTTACATCAGATAATGCCTTAACAGTTGCAGATCTTGGATCATCACTGATTAATGCAGTTTCTCCAAAAAATATATCCATATCACTGTTAAGATTAGCAAGAGCAATCTGGTCTCCTGCAGGTGTGTCTCTTAAAACTTGTACTGAGCCAGAATATAAAATGTAGAATAAATCACCAAAATCATTTTCTTTGATGATTACATCACCTTTTTTATAAGACTGGAGATTCATACTATCATAAACTTTCTTAAGAATCTCCCTATCCCTTTGATTATCAGCAGAAAAATCAGAAAATAATTCAATATTAATTAATTTAGGTAATACTTTATCAAAATCGTCCATTTTTTCTTCCTATAAAAATTAACCTTTAACAAAAATTGCCTTTGTATTTGGCTGGATAATAAAATCATCTTCTGGAGTAAGAAGAACTTCATTACTCTTAAGAGTTTTAACTTTCTTAAGATTACTTACAACCTTTTTGATATCAGGATTTTTTTGAGCTTCCCGCAAAGCATCCTTTCTTCTTTCATGAAAATTTCCTGTGTTCAATAAAAGACCAATAAATATTCCGCATTCTTTTTTGATAGAGTTTTTATACTCACTAAGAGTTTTACCACGGAAAGCAGCAGGAATGTCCTGAATAATAATTCCTGTTTCGGCATCATCTCCAATTAAAGCTCGGATTACATTTGAATATCCCATTCCAGAAGAAGCTGTTGCAAGTAAAGAATGTTCATAATCCTGAGTAAGAAGAATTTCATCACAATGAGCCATTTCCAGATGTTTTTGGAATTTTGATTCAATAAGTTCGGCTGCTATATAAAGACTTGGATTAATTCCTGTCATAGTCAAAACAGAAAGTACAGTTCGGGAATCTATTTCAAGGTCAGAATATTCTTTTGAACGGTCAGAAATTACCAGAGCCCTTTCTGCATCTTCAATGTGAGCTCTTTTTAAAGTTGCTTCATCAGAAAAATCTCCGGCAACATAATTAATTTCTTTAAAGCGTGTATTTGAACGAATATGTTCAATCTGCTCAGAAGGAGCTTCATTTACCAAAACAACCATATCAGGAGTAATATCTGGATTTGAATTAAGTACACTTTCCAGAATTTTTTCAAAACCAGGTCTCCAACCACATAATAAAAAATGACCTTTCATATTCTTTAACCTTTTTAATCCTTTATCTTTTTTCATTTGCATGTTCATAAAAACAGATGCAATCTTACCTGTAATAACACTAAGCAGAACCATTCCAAAAATCAAAAGTACCAGTGCAGCCATACGACCACCTGCGGACTTTACACAATAATCAAAATAACCAGCAAAGATTGTAACAAGAGTGAACCAGACAGAATCGAAGAAGGTTTCAATTCCACTTTCAGTATGAATTTCGGTTCTGAAGACTTCGACCGTAGCCAAAGCAATGATGATAAATACCAGAATCCAGACATAAGTAAAAGGATTCTTTAAAGTATAAATCAGATTTTGTTTAAAGTGTTTCCACTTTACCGACTTTTTGTTTTTCATAACTCCAAATATAGCATTTTTTTTTATAGATTTCTATAAAGGAAAAACATGGTAAAATCTGTCCCTAAACACAAAAATATAATTTATCTGACAGCCTTTAAAGCAGCCTTAAATTCCTTAATAATTTCAGATTTTTCTGGCATTTTTATACCTGCATCAGATTCTGGAACTGATACTGGAGAATATTCTTCCCATGCTTTGGAAATTGGAACAAGAGCTGCCTGATCTTGATATTTTATCCACTCTTTATAACCAATCTGAAGAGCAAGGGCAAAAGTATCCTGCATAACTGTAATCTCCACAGGAATCCAAACTTTGTCTTCATAAACTATAGTTCTACCCCTGTTGATTTTTCCTGCCTGATCAGGAGAAACACCAGAATCAAAAGCCATATAAATATGACCTGGAACAGTAATAAAGGCAGTTTCAATACCCATAGCCTGTAAAAGTGAACAATTCAAAATTGAAAGATCATCACAGTCTCCTCCATGGTAAAGAAGAGTCTGGTATGGAAACTGAAGGAAGTCCACAGTGTTTGTACCAACGTTATCTGTAAATGCAGAAGATGGATCTACTACATAATTAACACCAAAAGTCTTGATTGCAGCAAAAACAGCAGCGGCATATTGAATATTAACTGGAATATTTGGATCCAGCTGATTTCTAATAATTGCTTCAATCTGGCGGGCAAAGAGTTGAGCTGAAGCATCACGACCAGAAACAAAAGCAGCAGCTCTGCGGTCATCTTCCCAAGTCATTGAATTTCGAGGAAGAGTCTGTAAATCTACATTTTGTACAAAAGTCATTTCTTTACCCAAAGAACGGTAAGAAACCTGGATTTTTGCAGTTGCAAGCTGGGTCTGTAATAAATCAAGAATATTTTCATTTAAGAAAGCCTTGAACTCTGCAGAAAATGACTGACCTCTTTTTATTAAATCATATTTTGCAATAGTTACAGGATTACTCATGTAAGATTCAATAAATAGAGTAATTACAACATCAGTGATATCGTTTTTTTCTTCATTTATAAACGAAACGGAACCAAATTCATGATCATCGTAGCGGGAATAAAAAATTGGGAAAAGGGACTGAGTTTCATAATCACTTAGTTCTACATTTGTGGCCCCAAAAATACCCTTACTAAAGTTGTATGTAATTCCAATTCCTGCTTCTATAGTCTGTAAAAATGGTTCTGGTTTATATAAATAGTTTTTATAGCCGCAGCAAAAAGATAAAACAAAATCTGGTGAAAGGTAATAATTTGCAGCTAAACGGCCACCAAAAGACAGACCACTCAAACCATCATATGAATTTTCGCCCACTACTACATCTGGAACCATATAAAAATTAGCAAAGGCTTCGGCACTTAAACTTAGACGGTCAATAATTCTATAGTTATAGCCCATAGCAAGTCCACCTTCGTAATAAGGAATAGAAAGACCGCTTCCATTAAGAAAAGAAAAACTGCCCTGTGTTGAAAAATAAATATCATCTCTTTCGTGAACAGTAATTGGTATTAAATCCAAACTAAAAGTTTGTCCTAAGGCATAGGAAAAACTTGAATTAAGAGGAATAAAAAAACCAGGAAAAGCCCTAATCTGAATCTCTGTAGTAAATATTGAACTTGAGAGAAAAAATAAAGAAGCAAGGACTATTAAAAATCTTTTCATAAAGCAAAAGTCCCCTATTCTTCAAGTTTTTCTTTAGTAGATTCAAGACCTTTTAATGCAATCTTATTTTCAGGATCTTTCTGCAATGCTTTTTTGAACATGGCAGTTGCACCATCATAATCTTTTTCCATCAATAAAAGGTTTGCAAGATTGTTCATAGCAGAAACAGAGCCAGCTGCTATAGCTTTATAAAATTCTACTTTAGCCTCGCTGTACTTTCCACTTCTTACTAAAGCCATTCCGATTTTATTAGCATCTCCAGATTCTTTAGCATTTTTAATTACTGGTTCAAGATCTGTAGCAATATAATCTTTTACTGCTAAATCAGTAAGTCTTTCTACTTCGGCCTGACTTGGTTTTTCAAAAGAAACTCCAGAACCTGTATAAACTGCAGAAGGATAAATTGTCCAGGCATCATGAGTTGTAATAAAATCATAAGAAGCAGCTTCATTTTCTTTACAAGCCTTTACAACTTCTTCCCCAGCCTGACGACTTTTTGCAAAACCTTCATTAAAATGAGCCATAGAAAGTGGGAAATAAACATTTGAAGAAGAATCCTCTTCATCATAAATAAGGCCCTTTAAATCTGCAAAATGGTTAGCCACATTTTTTGCTTTAAGGTTAGCAGAAACAAAGACAATAAAATCATTTTCTACTGGCATAAAAGCTGTTTCTACGCCAACAGATTCAAGACAAGAAGCTAGAAGAATACCCAAATCATCATAATCTCCTCCCAGATAATTCATGGTCTGTAAAGGATACTGAACAGAATCGACTTCTGTAGAAAGATGATATGTAGAATATGGAGTAATTGTATCGTTAGAATAAGAAATTCCTGTAGCTCTTAAAGATTCCATAAGAGCGGCTGCAAACTGAACATTACGATTCATACCTGTGTAAAGTTTATTTCTTGCAATTCCAGAAACATATTTTGCATATTCAAGAATTTCAGGAGTATTAGAAGAAATAAAAGCTGCAAGAGCCTCGTTATTACCCCAGATAAAAGCATTTCTATTACTTACCGAAAGTGTTACGTTTTGAACAGCTACTTTCTTTTTGCCAAGAATTTCATATTCCATAACAATTTCACCAGAAAGTTTACCGTCTTCGTTGAATTTTAAAAGTTCTGAAGAAAAATCTGCATAAAGAGAAACTGTGTTTGTTTTTAATTTTTGAAGAAGAGGAATAGAGGCAGATTCCTTAGCACTTGAAGTATACTTTCCGGCTCTAAAATAAACTTTAACATTTCTTACTTCTGCAGATTCAGCATTTGTAATGTGGATTGTTCCAATTGGACTTTGACCATAAACCTGCTGAAAAAGCGGATAAATAACTGAATCCTGTTCAAGAGTGGCTGTAAGACCTCCAGAAGATTTTTTCCCAAGAGTAAAAGATATTTTTAAACCAATACCTGCAAAAGGTCCTTTGTTTAAAGGCTGACTGTCTTTAATAAAGTAACAGACATAACCTCCATTACCATAAACCGTAAGATTTGGATTAATTCTAAATCCTAACTCTCCATAAGCCCTGCCATATAAATCGGTAAAACTATAAGGTGTAGAATCGATTTCGTAGCTAAGAGTGTACAAACCACCTGCTAAACCTGCACCAAGATAAAGTCTGGAAACAGGAGTATAAAAAAGACCTAAACCTGCTCCTAAACTTGCAAAATTTATGCCGGAAGAAAGTCCTTCAGGAGTAACTGTAAGAAAAGCTCCATCTAAACCTAATGTTACCAAATTAAAAATATTAAAATCTGCCTGAAAAGTTGAACCAAATTCTTTATCAAGATATTCGTGACTTGGGAACATTAAAGTTGGTGTTAACCTTAAAGAAAAGTCTAAAGCAGAAAGTGAGCCAAAAAACCCAAATAGATAAAAAACAGCTAGTAATTTTTTTTTCATTTTAAAATCACCTATTTTTTTACAATAAGTTTTTATGGAATACAAAAGAGGCTGATAAAACCGAAACTAATTAAACGCTCCGATTTTGTAATTATAAAATGATATTTTATGATTGTATATAGTTCGAATTTCGAATTTTAATTCGGGGCTGCCCTGTACTTTTGGGACAGCTCCTTTAAACGTTCACTATATGATAAAGAGTCAATACCATTTACCAGTTAGAGAAGCCCTGCCCTTTATCTGGATTCATCTTTAGATTTGTTTTTAAGTAGAGAAAAACTCCCCACCCTTCTAACTTTTTATGGAACAGCTCATAAGGCCCGGCTAATTAGCGGAACAAACCACAGTTACCATTTTCCCGGTAATATTTTATTAGTTTTTCTATATCAGCCCGGCTGCATCCAAAAAATTTGGCAAGGCAATCTATACACAAAAATTCATTGGCGTCCCTACGTACTAGTTTCATATAAATTGCCATGTCATCTGCGTAAAGAGGTGCATTACATTCTTTACAAGTCGTGTAATTCATATTTTAACGTTTTACTAATTTTGCTCTGAAAATCTTACTTTCATGACTTTCAAGTCTAACAGAAAGTCTTTCGTTAAATTTTCCAAGAGTTTTATGGTCATAACAATCATAAATTTCAAAAGAATAACCAGAAGAATATGTAAGCCCCATATCATAAAACTGTAAAGACATTTCCCAGCTTTTATCCAGAAAGTTAAACATTCCAATAGCGTAGTCCCCATTACTTAATGGGCGAACCAGAGCAAATACCTGTTCAGGACTGTTAAACTGACGAACCACATAAGGCCCTCTACATTCTTCATCCTGATTAATGGCAATTACATCTTTATTGGTTAATATTTCTTTTGCCTTGGCAGACATTTTTCTTACATCACAACCAATCATAAGTGGAGAATTCATAATAGCCCAGAGTGCAAAATGAGTCTGATATTCTGTATCGTTACAACCACCAACCACATTTCCTAAAACTTCTTTATTATCAGAGTTTCCGTGCATTCCAACTACCAGCATATCCATATCATTATGACAATATGGAGCCCCGTAACATTCTCTACCCAACTGACTTTTTACAATTCCAAGAATTGAATTCCAGTTATCCTGAATATCCCCTGTAGAACGGAAAAGATTTGCTCCACTTTCGCGAATCCATTTTACAACATCATCATTTCCCCAGTTACAGGCAGAAAACATAATTTCGCGACCACAATTTCTTAAGGCCATTCCCATTCTTTTATACAAAAGAGGTCCGTTTGCACTTACAGGTTTGTAACAAAAATCGTATTTTAAATAATCAACACCCCATTCTGCAAAAGTCTGGGCATCAATAAATTCATGCTCAAAACTACCTGGGTAGCCTGCACAAGTGTGAGTTCCTGCACAAGAGTAGATTCCAAATTTTAAACCTTTTGAATGAACATAATCGGACAGAGCCTTCATTCCACCTGGAAATTTTTCATGATCTGGGACTAAGCGTCCATTTTGATCTCTTTCTTTTTCGCTCCAGCAATCGTCTATTACAATATATTCATAACCAGCATCTTTTAAACCGCTTTCTACAAAAAAATCAGCTGTAGATTTGATTAAATCTTCGTTAATATAAAATCCAAAAGTATTCCAGGAATTCCAGCCCATTGGAGGGGTTGATTTTATAGTTTTCATTTACAATTACTCCTTCCTTAATTTTGTAAACCGCAAGTTGTTTCAACAACTGAGGATTTACAAAACGTTCGCGCAAGCGAACACGTAAATAAACAGAGTTTTTACAAAAAAACTCGAGACTTAAAATGAATAGTGCTATCTGCACTATTCATTTTGAACCTTCCTTAAAATCAAATACCGCAGGTTGTTTCAACAACCGAGGATATTTGATTAACAATATAAGAGTTTCGCAAGAAACTCTAAATTAAATTGAATGGCGATATTTTAGCCATTCAATTTAAACATTGATTCAGATTAGAATTTTTCCAAGCCAAATCTTTCTCTAATTCATAATACTAATAAGTCGTAAATTCTTTTTCAATTTGCAAATAAAAAAAAAAAAAAATCTATGTTTCTATTGACAGTAACAAACACCTGTATTATATTTGTTACTACTTAGAGAAACGTTACTATTCACAGAAACAACATCTCAGAAGGAAAAAGATATGGAAAAACGAAACGATGCAATTTACAAAAGCCTTTCAAGCGAACGCTACACCCCATATTCTCTAGCACGTAAAATCGGAGCTAAAGTAATTCTGGAATCGGCAAGTTTTGCAAAAGGCCGGGAAAGATATTCACTTTTGATGGCAGAAGAAGCTTTCAAAATTATTCAGGATACAGATGGCGTTGCCTTTATTGTTGATGGAAAAAGGATTCCATTTAACGCAGAAAATGTAGACAGCCGTGATGCTTTGGGTCGTAAAAAAGAAGCTGATATTTTGGATGCCCTTCTTTATGTTGCTCAGGAAAATCAAACTCCACTTCAAAATAACAATGATGAAATTCCTTTACCTGCAAGTGGACTTGGTTATTTAAGTTACGAATTTGCAGCCCGTTGTGACAATATAAAATTTTATGAACAAAAAGATGATTTAAAAATTCCTGAAAGTTTATTCATTGCAGGTCACATATATATAATTTTTGATCATTTTACAGAAAGCATGCATATTTTTGGGCTTAACTATAATGAACACCAGATTGATTTGCAGGCCGCTGTAGATAACTTAATCAAACGTATGAATGATATGGACTTTTCTTACGTTGAAGAAGGACCAAGTCATTTTGAATACAAGATGATTACAGATTTAGAGCAGTCTAAAAAAGAATATATCGAAAAAGTTCAGGCTCTAAAAAAACATATCATTGCAGGTGATATTATCCAGGCAGTTCCAAGCCGCAGAGTCCAGATTGAATGTGATGCCTCAGCCCTGGCAGTTTACGGAAAATTAAGAAGAGTAAATCCTTCCCCATATCTTTTTTATATTGATTTTGGAGATTTCCAGCTTACAGGTTCATCTCCAGAAAGCCTGGTAAGAGTTCGTAAGGGAAAAGCTTCTATTCACCCTATAGCAGGAACAATTCACAGAGGTAAAAATGATGAAGAAGACCAGCAATTAAAAAATACTCTTCTTTCTAATCCAAAAGAAAGAGCAGAACACCTTATGCTGGTAGATTTAGCCCGCAACGATTTAGGACGGGTTTGCAAAGAAGGCAGTGTTACAGTTCCTCAGTTTATGGAATGCGAACTTTACAGCCATGTAATTCACATTGTTTCAAACACAGAAGGAATTGTCCGCGATGGAATTAAACCAATCCAGGTTTTAAGAGCTTCCTTCCCAGCAGGAACAGTTTCTGGAGCCCCAAAAATCAGTGCCATGCAGATTTTAAGTGGCCTGGAAGATACAAAACGCCGCTTCTACGCCGGTGCAGTTGGATATGTTCAAACAAACGGAGATTTAGACTTCTGTATCACAATCCGTTCAGCCCTAAAACAAGGCAAAGTCTGGTCTTTACAGGCCGGAGGAGGAATAGTTTACGATTCAGATCCAGAAAGAGAATACACAGAAACCTGTGAAAAACTAGGTGCCCTAATAGACACCCTGACAAAATAGGGAGAAAAAAACTACACCACCCTACAGGTTCTTAGGACAGCGTCCTAAGCGCAGGCAAGGAAAGGTGGGGGGTCTTAGGGGGCGGAAAAACTGCGACCGCGTCGAGCTGGTTGTCCGCCCCCTAAAAAGGGGGGATTCTAAGGGGCCCTCCCCTTAGAAAAGGAGAAAATATGATTTTAGTTATAGATAATTACGATAGTTTTACATTTAATGTAGTTCAGGCATTTGAACAGGCTACAAGTGAAGAAATTCGTGTAGTTCGCAATGATGAATATAAAATTGAAGAACTTGCCGCAATGAAGCCAAAATATCTGGTAGTTTCACCAGGACCTGGAAATCCTTCATCAGCTGGAATTAGCAAGGAAGCAATTGCATTTTTTGCAGGAAAAATTCCAATTCTTGGAGTTTGCCTTGGTCATCAGTCAATTGCAGAAGCTTTTGGTGCAAAAATTGTAAGTGCAAAGTTCATTAAACACGGAATTGTAGAAGATATCGATTTAGACGGAAAAGGAATCTTTCGTACAATCGGTAAATCTGCAAAATTTACCCGTTATCATTCACTGGTAATTGATGAAAGTACCCTGCCAGAAGAATTTGAAGTTACAGCCAGAGCAAAAGATGGAGATATCATGGGTATTCGCCACAAAACATTCCCAATT
The DNA here is from genome assembly GCA_946061765.1 of uncultured Treponema sp. Lineage (GTDB taxonomy): Bacteria > Spirochaetota > Spirochaetia > Treponematales > Treponemataceae > Treponema_D. The sequence goes on along the minus strand of CAMGTC010000004.1, from coordinate 12,522 downwards.
GAAGGAATTCAGTTCCATCCAGAATCAATTGCATCAGAAAACTGTCAGAAACTTATTCAGGCCTTTTTGAATTACAGACGAGACAATCTTCCTGTTGCCCAGTATCTTAATAAGCTTATGGATAAAAAAGACTTATCTGAAGAAGAAGCTGCTTTCTTTATGGAAAACGTTACTGACGGAACAATGGAACCAAGCGTTATGGCCGCAATTCTTACTGCCATGGCGGCAAAAGGTCCTGCCACATCTGAGATGATTGGTTGTGCAAAAACTTTGCTCCGTAAAAAAAGAGAATTCCCTTGCCAGAAAAAAGGTCTTGCAGAAATTGTAGGAACTGGTGGAGACAGTAAAGGAAGTTTTAACATTTCTTCTCTATCTGCAATTATAGCCGCTTCTTGTGGACAGCCAATGGCCAAGCACGGAAACAGAGCCGTTTCTTCTAAATCAGGTTCAGCAGACTTTTTTGAAAAACTTGGAATTAATATTATGGCAGAACCAGAAAAAACTGCCCGCCTTGTTGAAAAAACAGGTTTCGGCTTTTTGATGGCACCTGTTTATCACTCTGCAATGCGTTTTGCTGCACCTGTAAGAAAGGCCTTAGGAATTAAAACAATCATGAATATCCTTGGACCTCTTTTAAATCCTGCTGGAGCTGAATACGAAGTTCTTGGAGTTTATTCAAAGGACCTTTTAAAAGATTATGCCCACGCCGCAATTTCTCTTGGTGCAAAAAGAGTTATGGTTGTCTGCTCTGAAGACGGATACGACGAAATCTCTCCTTGTACAAATACTTATGTTTATCAGATGGATAACAAGGGCAATGAATATCATTATGTAGTAAATCCTGAAAAATTTGGAATTACAGATGCTTCTGAAACTGAGTTGATTGGCGGTTCTGGAGAAGAAAATGCCAGGCTGGGTTTGGAAATACTGAAGGGTGGTGGAAGAAAAACAATCCGCTATGCAGTTGGCTTAAACACAGCTGCAATTTTGTACATTTCAGGAAAAACCAGAACCCTAAAAGACGGCTACAAAATGGCTTTGGATGCAATAGACAGCGGAAAAGCCTTAGCAAAACTTGAAGAAATCAGAGAATTTAGTAAGAGTGCATAATGACAAATATAGTTGGACAAATTGTTGAAAAACGTAAAAAAGATATAGAAAAAAAAGGCTATACTTTTGGCTTTGAAATTCCTGCCAAGAGGGACAGACCCCTCAATCCTTTTATGCAGGATAAGGGAGTGATTCTTGAAGTAAAAAGAGCTTCTCCAAGCAAGGGGGATATTGCCCCAAATCTTGATTCAGTTGAAACTGCAAAACGCTACCAGACAAACGGAGCTTCTGCCATTTCCTGTCTTACAGAAGAAAATTATTTTAAGGGTTCTCTAAAAGACTTAATGGCAATCTGTAAGGCTATTCCAGATATTGCAGTTCTCCGTAAAGACTTTTTGCTGGAAGAAGAAGAAATTGATATTTCCTACCGCTGTGGCGCCGATGCCGTTCTTTTAATCTGCGGAATTTTAAGTCTGGATAAATTACTTTCCATGACAAAACGCTGCAAGGTGCTTGGAATTAGGGCTCTGTTAGAAGTAAGAACTCAGGAAGATGTAGAAAAAGTTTTACAGGTAAAAAAAGAATATGCAGACACAATAGTTTGCGGAGTAAATTCCCGAAATCTTAAGGATTTTACAATTGATCTTTTAGTGCCTGCCATGCTTACGAAAAAACTTGGCGGACAAGTGATTTTTGAAAGTGGAATTACCACCGCCCAGGCTGCTTCTACAATTGCTTCAATGGGGTTTGCAGGCCTTTTACTTGGTGAATTTGCCGCAAGAAATCCTGAAAAAGCCAGAAGATTTGTTCAGGCATTTAAAGCTCAAAAAGAAAGTCTTTACGGCAAAAAAATGCTTGAGCTGGCAGAAGTAATTGAAAATAAGAGTAATAAAACCAGAGGGGACAGACCTCTTATAAAAATATGTGGACTTACCAGAGCAGAAGATTTACTTTTAGCAGATCAGCTGGGAGCAGATTTTACAGGCTTTATTTTTGCCCAGGAATATGGCCGCAACGTTTATGGTCCAAAGTTTAAAGCAATGGAACCTTATCTTGAAAAAATAAAGGCTTTTAAGGTTGCTGTTATTACAAATCCTCTTTCTGAAGAAGCAGAGCAAGCAGCCCGCCTTGTTCAGAAAGGAAAACTTGATTTTATTCAGTTACATGGTATTCCATACAACAAAGTTCCCCAAAAGTTTTTGAACCTGCCCCACTATTTTGCAATTACAGATAAAACGGGCAATTTAGAAAGCCTGAGTCATGAATTGAAAGATTTGGGTCAGGCTCGTTTTATTCAGGATTCAAAAGAAGGAAACTACAGCCAGGAAGGAAAACTCTGGATGGCTGGGGGTCTGTCCCCAGAAAATATTTCCCAGCTGGTAAAAAAATACAATCCAGAACTGGTAGATTTAAGCAGCGGGCTGGAAGATTCTGGACAGACAGGAATTAAAAACCCTGATAAGATGAGAAAACTATTTGAAGCCTTAAAGTAAAGGGGGCGTTACGGGCCGCCGATTGAGGCCCGTTAGAAGGGGTAGCGGACAAGACCGGAGCTTTGCGAGGACTTGGGAGCGAGGGGAAGTCTTTCCCCACCTAAAAACAAATTGAGAGGTAATTATGACACATTCAGATAATGGATTTTTTGACCGTTTTGGCGGTAAATATGTTGCTGAAGTTTTACGTAGTCAGCTGGATGAACTGGAAGCAGCTTTTAATAAGGCTATGAAAGATCCGGCATTTTTGGAGGAATTTGCCACAATTCAGAGAGATTATATTGGCCGCGAAACTCCACTTTTATATGCAGAAACTGCCACAAAACTTTTGGGTGGAGCAAAAATCTACATAAAACTGGAAGGTCTGGCAAATACAGGTGCCCATAAAATCAACAACGCAATTGGTCAGTGTTTGCTGGCAAAATACATGGGTAAAAAACGAATTATTGCAGAAACTGGAGCTGGTCAGCATGGCCTTGCAACCGCTGCTGCCTGTGCAAAACTTGGTTTGGACTGTACCGTTTACATGGGAGAAGTTGATGTTCGCCGTCAGCAGCCAAATGTTGCATCTATGGAATTGTACGGAGCAAAAGTTCGGGCTGTAACTTCTGGAAGTCGAACCCTCAAAGATGCTGTAAACGAAGCTATGCGTGACTGGGCAGCCCATCCAAACGATACTCACTATGTTCTGGGCTCAGCTTTAGGTCCTGCCCCATTTCCAGATATTGTAAGAGAGTTTCAGTCTGTAATTGGAAAGGAAATTCAAAAACAGTGTGCAGAAAGAAACATTAAACCTACAGCAATTATTGCCTGCTGCGGCGGTGGTTCAAACTCCATCGGTTGTTTTGCCCCATTCATTGATAAAAAAGAACCTAGACTTATTGCAGTTGAAGCGGGTGGAATTGGTCCTGGAGTTGGAGAAAATGCTTCCCGCATGACAGGAAATGCCAGCCGCGAAGGAATTATGCAGGGTTACAAATCACGCTTTTTGCTGGATGAAGATGGCCAGGCTCTCCCAACCCGTTCAATTTCTGCTGGCCTTGATTACTGTGGAATTGGACCTCAACTGGCCGCTTTGGGAAAATCTGGACGTGTAGAATTTACTTCTGCTCTGGACAGAGAAGCTTTGGATGCACTTAAGTTTTTTGCCAAAAACGAAGGTGTTCTTTTTGCTATGGAATCTTCCCACGCAGGAGCTCAGGCAATTAAAATGGCTCCTACAATGAGCAAGGATGATGTAATCATTATTAATATGTCTGGTCGTGGTGATAAAGATATTTTCATCACAAGCCCAGTATTCCGCCCGGAAGAATGGAAAAACTTTCTGGAAGCAGAACTTGAACGCTTAAATTCTGCAAAAGATATTCACGATGCAGATTTGATGAAAGATCACTAATTTTTTTAGGGGTCTGTCCCCCTGCGTGGTACAATCCATCTAGGGGTCTGTCCCCCACCATCATATTCAGGAGAAATTATGAACGAAAAAATAAAACTTATGTCACACCTGGTAGCCGGCTACCCAACAGATGAATATGCCCTCACCGCAGCCCGTGCCCTTATTGCAGGAGGAGCAGATATATTAGAAATTCAGCTACCTTTCAGCGACCCAAGCGCAGATGGTCCTGCAATTCAGGGAGCCTGTACCCAGGTTCTTTCCAGAGGCTACAAAACTGCTGACGGACTAAAATTTATTGAGACAATCCACAAGGAATTCCCGGAAATCCCAATCTATCTTATGAGTTATGCATCTTTGATTTACACTCCAGGTGTAGAAGCCTTCTGTAAAAAAGCCGCTGCAGTCGGAGTAAAAGGAATGATTATTCCAGACCTCCCTTTTGATAATGACGAAGGACTTACCAAAGCCTGCCAGGCAAACGGCATGATAAACATTCCTGTTGCAGCACCAAGTATGAGCCGTGAAAGACTTGAAAAAATGGCAAAAGCAGGCTTTCCTTACATCTATGCAGCCCTTCGCACTGGAATTACAGGCCAGGACACCCAGATTGACCAGGCAACCTTAGATTTTATTAAAGCAGTAGGTCAAGGCGGTTCTAAAGTTTACGGTGGATTTGGTATTTCCAATGGTCAACAGTCAGCTATTCTGGGGCATTCAGTTGAAGCTGTAATTGCAGGTTCAGTTTTTGTCCGCACCATCACTCAAAATCAGGATGATAAAGACAAGCTTTTCCAGGCTGTAGAATCAAAGGCAAAAGAAATTACTCATTCTTAATTTTCTTGTTTTCAAACAGCCTTTTCATTTCTAAATCCATCGTAGGTTTGAGAAATTATAATTGCAAGGAACATAATCACACAACCAAGAATTTCGCGGCCTGTCAATTTTTCGTGAATTAATAATGCTGCAGACAAGACCGCAAAAACAGATTCCATGCACATAATTAATGAGGCAATTGAAGATTCACAGTACTTTTGCCCGACTACCTGTAAAGTGTAGGCAATTCCACAGCTCATAATTCCTGAATATAAAAGTGCAATTCCAGCAGATTTAATTGCAGCCCAACTTGGTTCTTCAAAAATAAACATTAAAATCAGACTGATAATTCCTGCTGTGTAAAATTGAAAGCAGGAAAGTTTAATTCCATCACATTCAGAAACAAATTTTTCTACAAGTAAAATCTGACAGGTAAAAAAGAGTGAACAAATGAGGGCAAGAATATCCCCCTTATTTAAATCTCCAAAACCTGAACCTTTTGCAAAACTCAAAAAATATAAGCCTAAAAATCCAAAGGCAATACAAATCCAGGTAATATGAGGAAGTCTTTTTTTAAAGAAAAGGCCAACTAATGGAACAAAGAACATGTACATTGCTGTAATAAAGGCTATTTTTCCTGCTGTAGAATAATAAAAGGCAAACTGCTGAAAATTTGTAGCCAGAGCTAAAAAAATTCCTAAAATCATTCCATAAAGAATTGTCTTTTTATTATTTTTTTTAAAAGCAAGTAATTCCTGCTCATTTAGATTTTTCTTTGCTTTTTTATCACGAATAAGAACCAGAGGCAGTAAAACACAGGCCCCCATAAAAGTTCTTATTCCCATAAAAGAAAAAGGTTGTAAAGTTTCGGCTCCCACACTTTGAGAAACAAAAGAAACACCCCAAATAAATGCAGTTAAAAGTAAAAGTAATACGCCTTTTAAAGAAGTTTTTGTATTTTTCATAAAAGTTTTCCCGAGTCAGAATTTTTTAAAATCCTACATTTTTTCAAGATATGGAACTAAAACAAGGTTCAAAGAATTTTTGATTACCTGTAAAGTACATTCTGCAAGATAAAGTCTTGCTCCAGCCAGTTTTTCGTTTCCGGCATTAACAATAGAAGATGTCTGATAGAATTTACTAAAAGCTTTAGCAGTTTCGTAAATATAATTTGTAACCTGACTTGGGTCTAGATTTACAGCAGCTTTTTCTACGACTGCAGGGAAATCACCAAGCTGTTTAATCAAAGCCCATTCATCTTCGCTTGAAAGAAGTGCAAGTGCTTCATCTGAAGTATTTTCACAAATGCCAGCTTCTTTTGCCTTAGCAAGAATTGAGTTGATACGAGCCCCCATATACTGAAGATAAGGACCAGTATTTCCATTGAAACTCAAAGATTCTTCTGGATTAAAGAGCATATCTTTTATTGGTGTAGCCTGAAGCAGATAATAATGCAAAGCACCAAGAGCAACTTTTTCTGCTACATCATCAGCATTTCCAACTTCTTCATCACGACCACGTTCCTGAATTGCTTTGAGGGCATCGGCATGTAAAGAATCAATTAAATCATCAGCATCAACAATTGTTCCTTCACGGCTCTTCATACGTCCACTTGGAAGATTTACAAGACCATAGCTTAAGTGATAAAGGTTCTTAGCCCAGTCAAATCCAAGCTTTTTCAAAATGTGGAAAAGAATCTTAAAGTGATAGTTCTGTTCACTGGCAACTACATACACAAGCTGATTAAAAGCCCAGTCATCGTGGCGGGAAATTGCAGTTCCAATATCCTGAGTGATATAAACAGAGGTACCGTCTTTGCGGAGAAGAACTTTTTCGTGATTATCTTCATCCTTTCCTTTACCTACAACATCTGTAACATCAATGCGGACTGAACCATCTTCTGCCTTAAAGAAAACTCCTTTTTCAAGACCTTTAAGAATCTGATCTTTTCCCTTGAGGTAAGTTTCGCTTTCCATGTAGAGTTTATCAAAAGAAACACCTGTGCGGGCGTAAGTTTCCTTTACACCTTCCAAAGTCCAGTCATTCATTTTCTGCCAGAGTTCCCGCACTTCAGGATTTCCTTTTTCCCATTCAATAAGCATGTCTTCTGCCTGCTGGGCTGCTTCTGGATGTGCAGTTTCAGGTTTATCTTTTTCGCCTTTAAGCCAGCGGTCAAATTCAACATAACACTGCCCAACAAAATGATCTCCCTTCATTCCAAGCTTTTGTGGAGTATCACCATTTGCTTCATGGAACCATTTATAAGCCAGCATAGATTTACAGATATGAACACCACGGTTATTTATAAGATCTACCTTGTAAACTTCGGCACCTGCCATTTTCAAAATACGGCTGACAGATTCACCAAGTGCGTCGTTTCTGAGGTGCCCAAGATGTAGAGGCTTATTTGTATTTGGTGAAGAATATTCAACCATTACACGACGACCTTCCAGAGGCTTTTTTCCTTCTGAATTTAATGAACCATATTTATCACCCTGATTTTTGATTGCACTGAGGATTGGAGCTGCTGCCCCGGCCTTATCAAGTTTTACATTTACATAAGGTCCTACTGCAATAAATTCTCCTAAAGATTTATCTGTAATAAGAGCTACAACTCCACTGGCAATCTGAGGAGGAGCCATTCTAAATGACTTTGCAAAAACAAACATTGGAACTCCCAAATCCCCCATTTCTGGGTTTGGTGGAGTTACTACCTGTAAAGAATCAAAGGAAATCTGAGAAACTTCCAGGCCTTTTTCTTTAATAAACGCATTTACCGCATCAGCAACAATTGTTTTTACATTTGTCTTTACATCTGCCATATTTTATTTACCTCTGGGGATTTTTAATTCTAACTTTAATAGAGTTTTGATTATATTTCTTTTAATAGTCACTTTCAAGAAGGGTGATTTTATAAGCCCTGATATGATTTGTAATAACTACCGAAGATGAAGAAATTTCAATTTCTTCTACTAATTTTTTTGAAGATTTTATAATTCTTTTCTGACAATTTTCTTCCTCAAGAATTTGTAAATCCAGGGAAGAATTTTTAAGATTTTGGGATAAGGCTGCCTGCTGGTAAAAGGCATTTTGAAATTCATTAATCAAATAAACAGGTTTAATTTTATCTGGAAAAATTGTAGAATCAAGTTCTATCTGCCCGTCACTAAAATTCAAAGAGCCCATATCAATTCCAAAGTTATTTAAGATTGTAAGATAAATGCCGCTTTTATCTGCATAAACATAAATTGGTGTAGAAAATTTAAAAGAATCACTTTCAAAAGTCATAAGAAAAAGTTTATCCACAGGCTTAGACAAAAAGTCTGGAGATAAAAGATAGATTGACTTTGTATTTGTTACAAAGACTTTACCTAAATCTTTTTGAACCTGTAAATCAATATTTTGGGGAGTTGAAATACAGGATATAAAAAGTAAATTTAGATTTAGTAATAAGACAATTGGTAAATTTTTTAAAGCCTTCATTAAAGACTCCTGTCATAAAGCATAGAAGAAATGTAAGCAGTTGCCAGACCAATAAAAATAGAAAGCCCCATAAGATGAACAGGCTGGAAATTACTCAAACTCAAAGCGCCAAAGGAAATAATTGTTGTGATAAAGGAAAGCAGGGTTGCAAATGGCTCAAGAGTTTTTGAATCCATAGTCTTCTTTTTTTCATTTTCCATCATATAAATTATGTAGTCCAGGCCTAAACCAAAAACAAGAATTAAACCTGTAACCGAGAAAAATTCTAAATCAATCTTAGATAAAGAAAAAATAGCAGCAGTCATTAAAACAATCAAAACTGGAACAGAAATAATCTTAAATGACTGTTTCCAATTGTAAAAGAATTTTAGCATTACAAAAATCAAAAGATATGCAATGGCAAAAAATTTAATAATCATCAGTGTGAGTTTATCCAGGTCTCGTCCCATATCTGACATTTTATTTACAAAAAAAACATTTGGATCTTCATCAGCAAATTTTCTCATAAGCTCTAAATCTTCCAGAATGTTTGGCATAAGGACTGTGTAATAATAACCATCATCCATAAGTCCAAGCCAGGCTGTTGAAATTGATGAAGCTATATACTGAGGAACATTATTATTTGTAAAAGACACAAATTGATTTTCTGATTGATTAAAATCAGCAATTAAATCGCGGGTATAAGAAGAATCAAAACCTAAATTTTCAAACTGCTCTGGGGCAATTTCTAATAATTTTCTGCAGGCTTCTCGTGATTTTTTCTGATGTTCAATACTTGGAACAAAATTACTTGTACTAATAAAACCTAACTGGCCATCAAAGGCCTTATTTAATTTACAGGCCAAATCATATTCAACTTCAAGAGCTTTTTCTTCGCTTTGACCGCGGATAATAAACCAGCCCGAAGGATTATACTTTGTGATTTCAACAGCCTTAATTCTATCTTCAAGAAGTCTTCCTTCCATTGTGTAAAGTCTGCTCAAATCATTTTTAACAGCAAAATTTTTATGATTAATTAACAAAACTGCAATCGAAAAAAGAAAGAGAATTGTTACGGCTACCCTTCCAAAATATTTCTTGGCCCTTTTGTGATTTGTTTCGCGCAAAACCTTGGAAATTTTAATTACACGCTTGCCCTCTGGCAAAGAGATATATGGAAAAATTGCCATGGTTGTAAGGAAGGAACTAAGTAATCCTGTTAAAGAAAAGACAGACATCTGTTTTAAAACATTGAATGGAGCAAAAATTAAAATTGCATAACATAAGACAGAAGATGCAATTGCCATAACAAGACTTTTTAAAAGATGATTTCTAATTTCCTGTCCAGATTTTATATTTGGATTTCCAGCCCATTGAGTAAAAAAGTGTAAACTATAATCAATACAAGAACCTATCAAAGAAGTTCCAAAGACTAAAGTCAAAATATGCATCTTTTTAAACACAGCTAAAGTTGCCACCAAAGCGGTTATAATAGAAATAAAAATAGAAATAATACTAAAAATTACAGGAAGAGGAGATCTGAATACAAACAAGAGAAGAATAATTACAACTAAGAGAGAAACTGTAGAAATAATTGTAATTTCCTTCATTGCCTCGGTAGAAGACTGATGACTGTTAAATGGAGTTCCAGAATAAATAAATTTAAGGCCATCTTTTTCTAAAGGAGAGCAGATTGAATAAATTTCTGCAATTCCATTATCTTTACTTGCCAGGGAAGCTCCTTTTTTACTCAAGATTCCTCTTAACATTACATACCAAACTCCGTCTTTAGAAGCCGCAAGAAGACCATCTTTTGCATACATAGAAGTACCAGATTTTCTGACTGCCAAAAGATAATTATTTAAATTACTTTCTGCAAGCATAAAAGGGTCTGAATCTAAATTATCCAATGGAAGAATTGTAAAAGGACTATAAGCCTGAGCAAGAGCATTTTGGGCAAAAAGCTGGGCTCCCCCATCCGAATTAATCAGTTCAATATCTTCATCGGACAGTAGATTCCAGCGATAATCGTAAACAAAATCTGTTATTTCTTTTAATTGATCTATATCTGAATAAAGAGATAATGATTTAAAATTTTCGCTGGCAGATAATTTGTTGTAAACACTAATCGCAGCTTCTTTAGCTTTAGAAAAATCCTGGTGGGAAACTAAAATAAAAACATTCTGGCCAACATTTTCGGTCAGTTTTTCATCGGCATTTCTAATTCCCTCTTCTTCAAAAGGACGGGGAAACATATTAAAAAGATCTGCATCAATAGAAATTCTGGATGGATTAATACAAAAAACAAGTGCAAAAAAAGCAAAAAGGCCCAGATGATAAGCAAGCCATACTTTTAAATAATTTTTGTTTGAAAGTTTACTTAAAAATGAAGATATCTTTTTCATCTTGGCTCAATTCCCTTGGGTAAGATTGATTTGTAAAAGTGTAGGAAGTAGTATTTCCAGAAACTTCTGTAATTAAAATAGAAGATAATGTTACTTCCGACAAAGATTGATTTGTTTGTAGAGATAAATCAATCTGTCCTATAACAGAAGCAATTGTAGTATCTTTTGGATTTAATCTGATTAAGTAATTTTCCGTATTTTCTGTAATTAATTGAGTTTCAAAAGAGTTTGTAAGCAGTTCATAATCATTTGAAAAAACAGAAATTATAGTAGAAGCAACATTTGCAAAGGCCTGATTGTTAGAAACATCAGTGATTGTTTTATTTCCAGCTCCATCAATTTGAATAAGATAGTCAGGGCCAATAACCATTGTAGAAGGAAATGGTTTTTCACTCTTCCACATAATTCCATTAAGACTAAAAATAAAAGTCCCGTTTGATTTTAACTGACGTTTTCCTTTTGCAGAATTAATTGTTTTTATCTGAACAAAGTCACCTTTAGTAATTGGATGTTCTGCTAATTTAGAACAAAGTTTTTTTAATTCTACAGATTGTGCAAAAGCAAAACTTGTAAAGATAAATAAAACTAGAATGCTGAAGAATTTTTTCATGTTTTCTAATTCCTTATAAAATAACAGTCTATTCTTAAATTTTAACAATAGTAGCATTCAGGGCTTCCGCATTATAAACAAAAATCCCGATTTTTTGGCTCCTAGTCACGGTTGGGTGATTCAAAACCGCACAATAATGCGCTACACGCTTTTTGTGGTATAGAAACTATTGAACTGCCGCTTCGCAGCAGCCACAAAAAGAGCCTTTTTAAACCACGCCCCGCTCCTTCGCGCAAACATTACGGAAAGCCTTTATAATGCAAAATCCTATAGTACCATTATACAAGAATTTACTAAACCTAAACAAGTTTATATAATATAAAATTATGAGCGAGTCTATTATAAAAGAACACATAGTAAAAGCTGGAACATATATTCCAATTGAACTAACTAAATTTCCAATCATTCCAGATAAATCAATGCAAAAACCAAAGATTGTTCATAATTATGATATTGAACATAATTATCCTTTCCTTGATAAATCTTTTAAAGGCAGACTCAGGAATTTTGGTATTTACGCTGGAATTTTTTTAATGGTTTTTCCATTAAATCATATTCGCTACGGATTAAGAATTAAGGGAAAGAAAAATATCAGAAAAAACAAGGCTCTGTTAAAAAATGGAGCAATGACAATTTCAAATCACGTTTACCGCTGGGATTTTCTTGCAGTACTTGAAGCAGTTAAATATAGAAGAATGTGGTTTCCTGCCAGAGCCTTACAGATTCAGAGTATGGATTCAAATCTTATCCGAGGGGCTGGTGGCATTCCAATTCCAACCACAATTTCGGCACTCAGAGATTTTTATGCAAGTTTTGATGAACTTCATCAGAAAAAAAAGTGGATTCACGTTTTTCCAGAAAGCTGCCGATGGGATTATTATCAGCCAATCAGACCATTTAAAAAAGGAACTTTTAAAATGGCTTACAAATACAATCTTCCAATAATTCCAATGGTTTTTACATTTAGAAGACCGGGGGGAATATACAAACTTTTTGGAGTTACACATCCACTTATAACCCTGCATATTGGCGAAATAATTCTTCCTCAGGGAAAAGAAGGTCAATCTAAAAACGAAATCTGTAATGCTATGCTGGAAAATGCCCACAAACAAATGGAAAAAATGGCTGGAATTGAACAGAATATGTGGCCAACAACTTTAGATTAGTTTTATTTTTCATAATTACATTTGTATAGAAAATCTTGATTACTCTTGAAACTAAATGAGGAAAAGGAAAAGGAACGTTTAAATCAAACAACATAACAGTTTGAAAACTTACTACCAGTCAGAAACT
>CAMGTC010000003.1 GCA_946061765.1 uncultured Treponema sp. | reverse complement strand
GGAACTCCATTTCCTTATATTAAAAATATTTACACTACCGATAAAGATGAGCTGGTAGTAGTTTCAAAAACTGCAAGTGGAGTAATAGTTTATTGGTTTGGAATTGACGGCTTTTTAAAATACATGATTCCAATTGATGATAAAAAAGTTCCAACAATTAAGGGAATAGATGAAAACTCAGAAGTTTTTCAGACTGTAGAAAATGTTATTCCTAATGTTTCAGAATATAAGCTTTATGTAAAAGTTGATTATTATTCAACATATTTTGATGAAGAATCTAAAGTACAATCTGGTGTTAATTATGTACAGACAAATCTTTATGAGCTGGATATTGAAACTTCTTCCTACGAAGAACCAATTACAATTCCTCCTTATGAAGAATCTGTAGTTGCAGATTATAGCCGTCTTACTTATAAAATTCCTTATGATTTTTTGGGTGTTACAAAAAGCGGCTGGAAATTCTTTATTGCTAAAACAGAAAATGGTTTTAATCTGGAAATAATTCAAAATGAAAATCAGAGAATGTTAAGACGTCATATTGATGTTAATCATGATGATGTTCTTTTTAATTCCATGGCCTTATCTCCAGAAGGCCTTTTATCTGTTCTGTATATCGAAAAAGATAGTGCCAGAGTTTCCTGGTATAGAACTGATAGTTTGATTGAAAGTTTAATTAAATAAAAAATAGATTTATAATTAAATTATGGCAGAGCAGAGAAATAAATTGTTTAAAAATGTTGAAGAAATGAGACCGGACGGGGAGCAGCCTCTTCATTTTTATTACAATCGGGAAGAAAGAATTGCAAGGGCTCCGGAAATTGTAAAGGCTTATTACCGGGGCGAAATGAAACCTGTACGTGGTTTTAAAGTTCTTTTTACAAAGCAAAACAGGTATATATTTTTTTCTTTGATTTTCTTTTGTGCTACCATTTTGATTTACAATGGATTTAACAAAAGTAGAAATTACGCACTTATCAATCATCTTGATTGCGAAGTTCAGGCTTTTTCTTTTGAAGAAGAAGTTTATGTTAATCTTAAAATCAAGAGAAATAAAAAGGCTAAAGATTTAAGTCCTAAAAAAGTTCAGGCAGAAATATTTATGATAGATCCAAATAATAATGTAAGCGATAAAACTGTCGAATTTCTGGATTATAAAGATGGTGAACAATTTATTCGTGCAAAGTTTACCGACTTTGATATAATCAGAGTGGACTTAATAGTAAATGTAGATGGTCAGGAAAAAGAACTTTCTACTCAGGTAAAACATTGATTTAAGGAGATTCCTTTGAGTGATTCAGTTGCATGTATAGATTACAGAGATGGAAAAATTTTTATTGCAAAACGTCAGAACGGTGGTGATATGGGTGGCCGCTGGGAATTTCCTGGTGGGAAAATAGATTCTGGAGAAGATTATCAGCAGGCAATCAAAAGGGAAATGAATGAAGAATTTTCTGTGGATGTTGATGTTTTTGAAAAAATAGGTTTTTGCCAGTTTGAACATAAGGGAAAGACATGCACCGTCCAGGCTTTTAAAGTTCACTTTGCCCATGATGGAATTGAAAAGAAATTTGTTTTAACAGAACACACCGATTATAAATGGGTCTTCCCGTCTGAAATAAAAAAATTAAATTTTGTAGATTCAGATTTAAAACTTCTGCCTGAAGTTTTTAAAAATCTTGGCATAAAAGAGGATGATAGATGAAAGTAATAAAGGTCATAATTTGTGCAGCTTTGATTTTTTTGTCTTTTATTTCCTGTAAATTACGAAAGGAAGAAAAGATTGTTTTTGACCAGACTCATCCTCTGGCTCTGGCTCCAGATGTTTCCTGGGCAGTTGTTTCAGATCCTTATGCCGCTTACAGAAAAGAAGCAGACTGGAATTCCAATGGTTACGGCCATTCAAGACGTGGAGATATTCTTCAGGTTTTAGGTCAGTCCAATGATAAAAATGGGGAAGTCTGGTATTTATTCGAAGATGGCTGGTTACCGGATAGTTGTCTCTCTGTTTTTGACAACAGATACAAGGCTCAGGCCTTTTCAAATCGTTTGGAGCAGTAAACAATGTCTACAATCATAGCTGAAATTGGAACAAGTCACGAAGGTTCTAAAGAAAAGGCTTTTGAATTAATTGATGCAGCAGTGGATTCTGGTGCAGATGCCATAAAATTCCAGTGGGTTTATGCAGATGAAATTCTACATCCTGATACTGGTTATGTAAAATTGCCAACAGGAAATATTCCACTCTACGAAAGATTCAGGCAGCTGGAATGTGATAAGGCTTTTTACAAGGAATTATTAGATTACGTTCACTCTAAAGGCTGTAAATTCTGCTGTTCACCTTTTGGACTCAGAAGTTTACAAGATTTACTTGAAATTAAACCTGATATCTTAAAAATAGCTTCTCCAGAATTAAATCATTATAAATTATTGCAATCTATTCGCGAGTTTAGAAAGAATGAGCCAGAAGGAGAGAAGATTCCTCTGGTACTTTCCAGCGGAGTTTCAAAATTAGCAGATATAGAAAAAGCTCTGGATATTGTTGGAAAAGAGGGCGTTTCTTTACTTCACTGTGTAACTTCTTATCCCGCTCCAGAAGAAGAATACAATTTACGTTTAATTACAAATCTCAAAAATATTTTTGGAATTGAATGTGGCGTTAGTGATCACAGTTTAGATCCAATTTTAGTTCCATCACTTTCAGTTGCCTGTGGTGGAAGCCTTGTTGAAAAACATATTACTTTAAGCCGTAAAACTGCCGGTCTGGACGATCCTGTTGCTCTGGAGCCAGAACAGTTTGCAATGATGGTACATGTAATTCACCAAACAGAAACTCTTATGGCTCATTATGGAAATAATCTTGGCTTTGAAAAAACTATACAGCAGCTAGCAGAAGGTTTTGGGAAAGAAAAAGTAATGGCAACTTTAGGAGATGGTATAAAACATCTTGCTCCTGCAGAAGAGGCAAATTATGGACGTACCAACCGCTCTTTACATTTTATGAAAGATTTTAAGGGTGGACATAAGATTAGGCCGGAAGATATTTCAATTTTAAGAACAGAAAAAGTTTTAAGCCCTGGAATATCACCTGATTTTTACGACACTTTAATCGGTGCTTATCTGGTAAGAGATGTAAAGGCTGGCCAGGGTGTTCAACTTTTGGATTTTATTAAGATTCAATAAAGTCTCCGGCAATTTTAATGCCTTCCAAAGTTAAATCTTTTTCGAGTTTATCAAAAACTTTTGTAATAGGTGCAATCATACTATTTAAACCGCCAGTTGCAATTACAATAATATCTTTCTGATTTATTCCATTTTCCTTTTCTAAATCTGCCTTCATATTTGCAAGCAGACCTTCTACAAGTCCTTTGTAGCCTAAAACAATTCCACTTTGAACTGCAACAACAGTGTTTTTTCCTAAACTGGTTTCTGGAATATCCAGAGGAATTGCAGGAATTTGAGCTGTGTTATTAAAAAGAGAATTAAAAGCTGTTCTAATTCCCGGTGCAATTGCAACACCTGCTATACATCCATGCTGATTCAAAGCGGTAAAAGAAAGGGCTGTACCAAAATCGGCGATTATGCAGGGAGTTTTATATTTTGTCCAGGCAGCCAGGGCATCACAAAGAAGATCTGTTCCAATTTCGTGTTTTGCAGTTTCGGGTATTTTGATTGGCAATTTATCATAATTTTCAGGGGATAATAAAATTGGTTTTTTGCCTGTAATGTGCTGACTTACAATTACAAAAGGTCCGATTAATGCTGGAACAACCGTACTTAAAACTATTTTCTTGATATCATAAAAATCAATCTGACTGTCTCTAAAAAGGGACCTTAAAATCGAAAAATATTCATCTCCGGTTCTTTTTATATCAGTGGAAAGTCTCCACACTTGTTTTAATGTATTTCCTTCAAAAAGGGCTGTTTTTATATTTGTATTTCCAATATCAAAAACTAAAGTCATATAAAATATCTCCAGATTCACTCCTTTATAATTTAAAGAATCTCTTTATTGTCTTATTTGAACATTTTTAATATTATAACCATAAAAAGAGGA
The DNA here is from genome assembly GCA_946061765.1 of uncultured Treponema sp. Lineage (GTDB taxonomy): Bacteria > Spirochaetota > Spirochaetia > Treponematales > Treponemataceae > Treponema_D. The sequence continues at coordinate 30,606 of CAMGTC010000003.1, read as the reverse complement.
TACAACAATAAATGAAAACAAATGCCTTAAAGGGAATGAAAGATATTCTTCCTGCAGAACAAAAAATGAGAGATTATGTACAGGGTAAAATCCTTGAAACTTATCGTGCATCTGGATTTGAAAGAATTTCAACTCCAATTCTTGAAGATTCAGAAAATCTTGATAAATCAGACGGTGGAGATAATCTTAATCTTATATTCAAAGTTTTAAAACGCGGAGATAAATTAGATAGCGCACTTTCACAGGAACATCCATCGGAAAAAGAACTGTCTGACATGGGCTTACGTTATGATTTAACTCTACCTCTTACAAGATTTTTTGCTGCAAACCGCAATAATCTTCAATTTCCATTTAAGGTTATTCAGACTGATAGAGTTTATCGTGCAGAAAGACCACAGAAAGGTCGTATGAGAGAATTTGTTCAGTGTGATATTGATATTCTTGGAGATTCATCTCCTAATGCAGAAGTTGAATTAATTGATGTAACAGCAAATGCAATGCTGGCTATTGGATTTAAAGATTTTTATATAAATATTAATGACCGCAGAATTTTAAGAAGTATGCTGGAAAACATGGGTTTTGCTCCAGAAACTTTAGATTCAGTTTGTATTACTTTTGACAAAATGGATAAAATTGGGGCAGAGGGGATTGAAGCTGAATTAAAAGAAAAAGCTATGCCAGAAAATGCAATAAAAGCCCTGGTAGATTTTGTTTCAAGTGGAAATGAAATTACTCTGGATTATGTTGCATCAAAATGTGCAGATCCATCTATTGCTGATAATCTTAAGTACATAATCCAAACTGCCAGAGAAGTTTCTCAGGGTGCTTATGATATTAAATACTGTCCAAGTCTTGTTAGAGGTCAGGGATATTACACTGGTGCTGTATTCGAAATTGGAAGTCCACTCTTTTCTGGTGCAATTGGCGGTGGTGGTCGTTATGATAATCTTATTGGAAAGTTCATTGGTCAGCCGGTTCCAGCCGTAGGTTTTAGTATTGGTTTTGAAAGAATTTGTAATATTCTTTTAGAGCAGAATTATCAGATTCCTGGGGCAAAAGAAAAATGTGCCTTGCTTTATGAAGATTCAATTCCTTTTGCTCAGGTTATGAAAGAGGCTGGTAAATTACGTCAGACTTATTCAGTTTCAATTATTAAAAAGGCAAAAAAGGCAGGCCCTCAGTTTGATATGCTGGAAAAACAGGGTTATACAAAATTTGCTTCATTCAAAGATGGAACTTTAGTCCTGAAATAGACTTTTGGCTATAATGCTTTATTGACATTTATTTTAAAAGACTTTATATTAATATACGTCAGTTTAATATTATATTAAAAAGACTCGTGTCAACCCACGGGTCTTTTTTATTTAGGGTTTATTACAAATCCTAAAAACGGCTGAGTCAAGGCCGAAGAGTGAAGCGTCCCTTGACCAGACGTATTTAGCACTTTTTGCGAAGTAAAAATTATCTGACTTGAAACAGGTATGGAATATACATCATATAAAAACATTAAGTATTACACAGAGTGTGCAGCTCTTGTAGAAGGTCTTGGTTTTAAACTTGTAGACCTTAAAATTATTCCTGGTAAAACTACTACAAAAATTTCTGCTATGATTGCCAGTTCTGATCCAAAAGTAAATATTGGAGTTAATGACTGTGCAAAAGTTCATCGCCTTCTTTTACCTCGTCTGGAAGCACTTCTTGGCACTGATGATACATCAATGGAACTTACAAGTCCTGGAGTTGAACATAACATTAAGAACGCAGCAGAATTTTCTGTTTTTACAGGAAGAAATGTAAGAGTTTGGGATAAAACTGTTACAGATTGGGTTGGGGGAAAAATCCTTTCTTCTGACGAAAAATCAGTTACATTGGAAAAAGATGACGGTACTTCGGTAACTGTTACTTATGAAAATATAGCTAAAGCAAAATTTATTTATACTATTGAGGAGGCATAGAAATGTCAGAAATGGCAGATGCTATCCGTCAACTGATTCAAGAAAAAGGTTATTCTGAAGATTCAGTTAGACAGACAATTGAAAAAGCACTTAAGGCTGCTTATAAGAGAACTTACGGAACTGATGAAAACGCAATTGTAAAATTTGCAGATAATATGTCAGATGTATCTATTTATTCAAGAAAAGTTGTTCTTGATGGAGTTTGGGATCCTGTAAAAGAAATCGAATTAGAAGATGCTCGTAAACTTTCAGAAGATGTTGAAGTTGGTGATGAAATTGATATTCTTGAAGATCCTAAAACTTTCAATCGTTCTGCAGTTTCTACAGGAAAACAGACAGCTCATCAGGGCTTAAACGAAACATATAAAGATTCTTTGTACAACGAATATAAGGATAAAATTGGAGAAATTATCATTGGTTATTTCCAGAGAGAAAGAAATGGCAATATTTACCTTGATCTTGGTAATGCTGGAAAAATCGAAGGAGTTCTTCCACTTAAATATCAGTCAAAACTTGAATTCTACGAAAAAAATGATCGTATTAAGGCTCTAATCGTAGAAATCAAAAAGACAAATTCTGGTATTCAGCTTGTACTTTCAAGAAGCGATCCAAAATTGGTTAGTTCAATTCTTGAAAAAGAAGTTCCAGAAATTTCTGATGGTACAATCACAATTGAACGTATTGTTCGTGATGCCGGATATCGTACAAAGATTGCAGTTTCTACAAAACGCGAAGAAGTAGATCCTGTAGGAGCTTGTGTAGGATTAAAAGGTGTTCGTATTCAGAATGTTATTCGTGAACTTTACAACGAAAAAATTGATGTTTTACGTTATGAACCAAATCCTGTTGATTTTATTAAAAACGCGCTTTCGCCAGCTCAGGTTGAAAGAGTAGTTATTATGGATGCAGATAAACGCCAGGCTCTTGCAATTGTAGAAGAAAGTCAATTCTCACTAGCAATTGGAAGACAGGGACAGAACGTAAGACTTGCAAACAGACTTTGTGACTGGAATATTGATGTTAAGACTGTTGAACAGGCAGAAGAAATTGACTTCTCAACTGTAAATACAGTTCAGAATGCTAAAAACCTCTTTAATGATGATGTTGCAGAAGAAGAAAATTCAGAAATTTACACAATTTCAGAACTTCCTGGAATCAAAGAAAATGTTGCTGCTTTACTTAAGGAAAATGGAATTGAACAGATTCAGGATTTTGTTGAAGCTTTTGATAAAGATGCTATTCACATCGAAGGTATTACAGCTGATGATCTTGAAGAAGTAAACGATTTGATTAATAACAATGTAGAGTTTGTTGAAGAAGAACAGACTGAAGAAAATGAAGTAGAAGAGACAGAAACTCACGAAGAAGAAAAAGAAGATGAAGAAGAATATTTCTGTCCTGCTTGTGGAGCAAAAATCACACTTGATATGACTCACTGTCCAAATTGTGGTGCTGAGTTTGTATTTGAAGAGGAATAAATAGAAGGAATCGAGTAATATATGGCAGAAGAATTAGAGAAAAAACCAGAATTTGTTGTGCACAAAAAACAGCAGGATTCAAATCCTAATAATCCAACAAATAATGGTTCTGGAGAAAAGAAAAAGGTTGTTGTTCTCAAAAGGAAACCAGCTTCAGGTCCAGCGCAGCCTCAAAAAACTGCAAAACCTGCTGCTGAGCAAGGTAAGAAAGAAGGAGTTCGTGTTCTTGTAAAGAAACCTGAAACACCAGCTCCTGCTCCTGAGAAAAAAGAAACAAACCTTCAGACATCTTCAAATCAGCCCGCAAAAAATAATGCAGGTGGCAATAATAAAGATAAAAAACCATTTGTATTTAATACAGAAAGACCAAATGTAAAGGCTGGAAATCTTTCCGATAAGGGAAGACAGAATAATGGCCGTAATAATTATAATCGGGACGGTGGACGACCTGGAAATAATCGTTATAACCGTGAAGGTTCATCTGGATTTAGCGGAGATCAGGCACGTCAGAGAGCCCAGCAAAATAACAGACAGGGCGGTTTTAATCGTGGCGGTCAGGGCCAGGGGGGCGGTTTCAACAGAAATGGACAAGGTGGTGGATTTAATCGCAATGGTCAGGGCGGTGGTTTTAACCGTAATAATGGTCAGGGCGGCGGATTTAATCATGGTCCAAGACCAGGAATGGGCGGTGGAGCTCCAGTTCCTCAGGTAGAACAGTCTAGACAGCCAGCTAAGAAACAGTTTAAAGGTAAAAAGCAGATTTACAATCGTAAAGATGCAGAACAATATGATGATAATCTCTTTGAACAGAAAAAGAAGATTGAAACTCCAGCTTCTGTAGTTCCAAAATCAATTGATATTATGGAATCTATTTCTGTTTCAGACCTTGCTCGTAAGATGAATCTTAAGGCAAACGAAGTAATTACTAAGCTTATGGGTATGGGTATGATGGTTAGAATTACAGAATCTATTGACTCAGATACAGCTACATTGCTTGCTGCAGAATATGGTTGTGAAGTTCATCTTGTTTCTCTTTATGATGAAACTGTAATCGAAAGCGAAAAAGACGATGGAATTGAATTAAAACCTCGTCCACCTATTGTAACAGTAATGGGACACGTAGACCACGGTAAAACAAAAACACTTGATGCAATCCGTAATGCACATGTTGCAGAAGGAGAAGCTGGTGGAATTACTCAGTCTATTGGTGCTTATTCTGTTTCAACTCCAAAAGGTAAAATTACTTTCCTTGATACACCAGGACATGAAGCATTTACCATGATGCGTGCTCGTGGTGCTCAGGTAACAGATATTGTTGTTCTTGTAGTAGCAGCAGATGATGGTGTTATGCCTCAAACATTGGAAGCTATTGCTCATGCTAAAGATGCAAAAGTTCCAATTATTGTTGCTGTAAACAAGATTGATAAACCAGAAGCAAATCCAGATAGAGTAAAAACTCAGTTGTCTGAACAGGGACTTACTCCAGAAGAATGGGGTGGAGATACTCAGTATGTACATATTTCTGCAAAACAGAAACAGGGTATTGATGATCTTTTGGATGCAATCTTACTTCAGGCAGAAATGCTTGAACTTAAAGCTAATGATACATGTCGTGCAGAAGGTAGAATTCTTGAATCTCGTGTAGATCAGGGACGTGGTGTTGTTTCAACTGTAATGGTTCAGCGTGGATGTCTTAAACAGGGCGATCCATTTGTTGCAGGTATTTATTCTGGTCGTGTTCGTGCAATGTTTGATGATCGTGGTAAACGTATTCAGGAAGCTGGTCCTTCTACACCAGTTGAAGTTCTTGGTATGGAAGAAATGCCAAATGCAGGGGATCCATTCCAGGTAACAGAAAGCGAAAAAGATGCACGTGCAATTTCTTCAAAACGTCAGGAATTAAAACGATTTGAAGCTGCCAAAGCTGTTAAGAAAACAACTCTTGATACACTTTTCAGCGATATTAAGGACAGCGAAGTTAAAGAACTTAAGGTTATCATTAAGGCTGACTTACAGGGTTCCGCAGAAGCACTTAAGACTTCTTTGGAAAAACTTTCAACACGCGAAATCAGACTTTCTGTTATTCATTCAAGTGCCGGTGCAATCAACGAATCGGATGTTACACTTGCAGCTGCAGACTCAAATGCAATAATCATCGGATTCAACGTACGTCCAACTCCAAAGGCAAAAACTTTGGCAGAGCAGGAACAGGTTGAAATCAGAAAATACAACATCATCTACAAGTGTGTTGAAGAAATTCAGCAGGCTATGGAAGGTATGTTACAGCCAGATACAAAAGAAGAAGTTGTTGGTATGGTTGAAGTTCGCGAAACTTTCAAAGTACCAAAAATTGGTGTTATTGCCGGTTGTTCTGTATCAGAAGGTATTGTTCGTAGAACTTCCAGCGTAAACCTTATCCGTGATGGAATTGTTAAATTCACTGGAAAAATTTCTTCTCTTAAACGCTTTAAGGATGATGCACGCGAAGTTAGCGTAGGTTACGAATGTGGTATTGGTCTTGAAAACTGGCAGGATATTCAGGTTGGCGATAAACTCGAAGTATTTGAAGTTGTTGAAGTTGCCAAGAAACTTGGAAAAACAATTGCCGAAGAAGAAGCTGAAGCTGCAAAACGTAATGTAACTGCAACCGGTTCAGAAGGAGCTCAATAATGGGACAATACAGATTACAGAGATTGAATGATCAGCTCCGTGATGAAATTTCCCAATTGATACTTCGTGGACAGGTAAAAGATCCACGAGTATCTACTTTCCTAAGTGTAAATCGTGTTGAAATTACGAATGATTTGGCTTATGCAAAAGTGTATGTATCATCTTTTTTGCCAGATGGTGAATTAAAACACGGAGTTGATGGATTAAATGCCGCAGCAGGTTTTATTCAAAGAGAAATTGCAAAAAAACTTAGAATCCGCCAGTTCCCTAAATTACAGTTTATTGTTGATAAGGGAATGAAAGAAGGGTTCAAGATGGTGCAGAAACTGAATGCTTTGGAAAAAGAATCAGAAGAAAGAGAAAAAGCAAAAGCTTCAGATTCTCAAAAAGATTCAGATTAATAATCTTAACAAACTAAGATAAATTAAAAATCTGGCAGGTAAATACTTGTCAGATTTTTTTTGTGTGAATGAAAATATGGATGGAATTGTTCTTCTAGCAAAAAAAAGAGGATTAACTTCTTTTGCTTCGCTTAGTAATATAAAAAAAGCCCTAAAAACTACTAAAGTTGGTCATACAGGCACTCTAGATTCTTTTGCCCAGGGATTGCTTGTTGTTTGTTGCGGAAGGCTTACACGACTTGCAGGTAATATTACCGAGTTTGATAAAACTTATTCAGCTGTAATTAAATTTGGTGCTGAAACTGATACACTTGAATACACTGGAAATATAATAAAACAGGCCCCTTTACCAGATAAAAATGATTTATTGAAGGCTTTGGAGCATTTTACAGGTCCTCAGATGCAAAAGCCGCCTTTGTTTTCTGCAATTCATGTAGATGGTCAAAGAGCTGGTGATTTAGCAAGAAAAGGGCAAATTTCTGATATTCCAGAACGAAAAATAATAGTTTACTCGGCAGATTTGGAAGATGTTAAGTTAAATTCTCAAGGAAAAGTATTAGCATGTCTAGTAAAGTTTACAGTTTCTAAGGGAACTTACATCAGAAGTCTTGCCAGAGATATTGGAAATTACTGTAATAGCGCTGCTTATCTTATAGGACTTTATAGAAGCCGTATTGGTGATTTTAAAGTTGAAGATGCAGCGGCCTTTTCTGAACTTGATGACTTTACAATTGATGCTTGTTTAAATCATGAAAAAGATTTTAAGATAGAAGATAAAGTTTATTATGGTGATAATATTCAGGAAGAAATTCTTGCAAAAATACAGAGTTTTAACAGGGAACTGGCAATTAATTGTGGCTTTATAATAATCAATTTGATTAATAAAGATGCCCTGGCAGAATTTTCAAATGGTAAACCTCTAAAAAACCGTTTGTTCATTGAAGATTTATATAAAATTCCAAACAATAGTATTGTAGCAGTTTTCTTTGAAGATACATTCTGTGGTCTTTTAGAAAAAGATGAAAAAGGAAAAATAAAATATAAATTTGTGAAAAATTAATGAATTTAGCCCGAAATAAGAATAAGGCTGCAATAAAATTTTATAAAAAGATAAAAATAAGGAGATTTTATGAATCCTGTAGAAAAAGTTCCACTTGCAAATGTGATTTCAATTATTATTGTTATGATTTTGGCAATTGCCATTCCTGTCATGACCTTTATTATCTTGCGCAAAAAATTAAATGGAAAAACAAAGTCTTTTTTTGTAGGATGCGGGGTATTTTTAGTCTTTGCTTTAATACTGGAACAGGTTTTCAAACTTCCTTTTTACTTAAATGAAGCATGTCTGAATTTTTTTAATAAAAATCTGCTGATTTCATCTCTATTTGGGGCTCTTCTTGCCGGACTTTTTGAAGAATTCGGCAGATTTACAGCCTTTAAAACAATATTAAAAAAAGAACTAAATGATGATTTTCAGTCTTTTATGTATGGAGCTGGACATGCAGGCATGGAAATAATTGCAATTCTTTTTGTTTCCATGGTTTCTAATTTATATTACTCTATTCTTATTAATTCTGGAAATATAAATACCTTATTGTCAAATAGTGGAGGTGCTACTGCCCATGCCATCCTGTTAATTAAAAGTCAGTTGATTAATACAAAATTTTATGTTTTTTATTTGAGTATTTTTGAACGATTATTTGCTTTTATCTCTCATATTTCATTTTCAGTGATTGTATGGTTTGCCTGTAAAAATAAAAAGGACTGGTTCTATCTTCCAATTGCAATTTTTCTTCATACAGGATTAGATTTTGTTTCTGTAATTTTATCTTCTATGCGCTATCCTGTTTGGCTGATAGAATTATTTATTCTACTCATTTCAGTTTTAAATGCCATTTTTGCTTATTTTACCTGGAAATCAAAACATTCAAAACCAAGGGTTATGGAAGTAGAAGAAGCATAATAAAAATCACCTCTAGATTGGAATAGTACCATTAATAGCATCGCTTCCGTACAATACGGAATCAGCTCCCTTTGTTACTTCGATGCAGTCAATTTGCAAAATCTGCCACACTTTTAATCATTTCTTCGTTGGCAGAAGTTTTAATTTTTGCTCCATTTCTGTCATAGAAATCATTTGGAGTATCCCATAAAACTGGTACAAAACCTCTTTTTAAAAGAGTTTCCATTACATATTTAACGCAATCCTGGGAAGTTTTATAAGTATCACTGTAACGCAGGTCAGAGTAGTAACAAGTTGTTTCTCCTAAGAAGACTGGAATTCCTTTTGAAGTAAATGCCTTGTCCAAAAGATTACACTGTTGATCAATGTATGTAACCCATTCTGAACTTGCAATTTTATGAGCCCAGTACATTGAATTATCAACATAGTGAACCGAAACCATTAATTTATCTTCCACAGAATCTTCTGGTATCTGAAAGTAAGAAGCAGTAGTTCTGTCGATATTTGTCCAAAGTCCACTTATAATAAGCACTCTCTGGCTGTTATTTCCTCCTGTAGAACGTACTGCATCTACAAAGGCTTTATTCATTGTGTTTGTGTATTTATATGCCATTTCGTTATTCAAAGGAGAAAGAGAACCTTTAGAGTTAAATACATCTCCTCCAAGGTATTCGTTATAACCTTCAAAAATCAGCTTTTCGCCATAATTTGAAAAGTAAGAAGAAATCTGAGTCCAAAGATTAGTAAAAATTATCTGGCAATCTTCTACAGAATTTCTGCGGATTACAAATTCATCAAAATGGTGGATGTTTACAACTACATATAAATCATCATTCAGACAATAATCAACAATTTCTCTAACACGGTCTAAAAGTTTAGGATTAATGGTCCATGTTCCGTCGTTTTCCATCATATTTCCCCAGAAAACCGGAATGCGAACTGTGTTAAAACCGGCAGCCTTAATGCCGTCTATCATTTTCTGGCTTGTAATTGGGGCTCCCCAGCAAGATTCATAATCTCCAGGTTGATTACTTCCAATTTTAGGTATCCAGGTGAATGAAATTTTTTCACAGCCGTTTGCATCATAAGCTTCCATTGTGTTACCAATATTCAGCCCAATTTTCATATCTTTTGCGATATATGCAGCTTTGTGAAAAGTTCCATCGCCTGTATGACTTGTAGGGTAAGCCTCTAGAATTAAGGGTTCTTGAATGTTTAAAACCGCTAATCCGTTTGCCTGATATTGTTTTTCTGAATTTCCATCAGCACTTTTTGCGGTTGTTGAACAGGAAGTAAAAATTCCAATGCTTAATGCCAAAATAAAAAGAATTTTTTCAAAAATTGAATGTTTTTTCATTTTTTTCCTCTTAAAAGAAAGTTTTTTATTTACACTTTATTAAGATTTTAACATGGAAGAAGCTAAAAAGAATTACGAGATAGTATAAAATATTAGACTTATTAACTGTAAAAACTAAACTAACAATGGTCAGAGCAAGCTAAGTGTCTGGTAAAGTTGAATATTTGTAGACAGAATATCACCTTCTGTCTGATTTTATTGAGGGTTTATTACAAAACCCTCAAAACGGCGAAGTCAAGGCTTTAAGCGTGAGCGTGCCTTGGCTCGACGTATTTAATTGGTGGCTGGTCTTTAACTTTTCCATCGGGAGTAAAAAAATCTTCAACATCAATAATAGGGGAATTGGGATTATGGTAGTTTTTATAGATTTCTTTATAACGCTTGATTACTTCTTCTTTTGTTTGGATAAAGTTTTTGTCATGATCCAGACAAAAATATCTTACATCAAGGCTTTCCATAACTTTTATCATTTCAAGTAAAAGCTGGGCATTGTAAGTATGATGACCTCTGACAGGTTTTGCGTAAGGTCCGTCCCCTAAAAAAGCATAATCCTGACATTGTAAAATCAGACTTCCCTTAGCATGACTGGATGGTCTATTAATGGCATAAAATTAGATTAAACCTCTGGATTTTTAATTTTCTGAGCTACATAAACGCCCGAAGCAGCAGCTTGAGAAAGTGAATGAGTTACACCAGAACCATCTCCAATAATATAAAGTCCCTTGTATTCAGGCACTTCAAGATTTTCATTTACATCTACTTCCATGTTGTAGAATTTAACTTCAACACCATAAAGTAAAGTATCATCATTGGCAGTTCCAGGAGCAATTTTATCCAGAGCATGAATCATTTCTATGATGCCGTCCAATATTCTTTTTGGAAGAACCAGACTTAAATCTCCTGGTTCGGCAGCTAATGTTGGTTGTAGAGTGGATTCTTTAATTCTACCTGGAGTACTTCTCCGTCCTCTTTCAAGGTCTCCAAAACGTTGAACAATTACACCGCCTCCAAGCATATTTGAAAGTCTTGCAATTGATTCACCGTAGTTATTTGAATCTTTAAAAGGTTCTGTAAAATGTTTGCTTACAAGAAGGGCAAAGTTTGTATTGTTTGTTTTTTTAGCAGGATCTTCAAAAGAATGGCCGTTTACAGTGATGATTCCGTTTGTATTTTCTGCTACTACAATTCCATTTGGATTCATACAGAAAGTTCTTACATAATCTTCGAATTTTTCTGTACGGTATACAATTTTACTTTCGTAAAGCTCATTTGTGATGTGTGAGAAAACTTCTGCAGGTATTTCAACACGAACACCAATGTCAACACGATTAGAAACTGTGTGGATTTTTAACTGGTCACAAACAGTTTCAAGCCATTTACTTCCGCTTCTTCCAACTGAAATAATACATTTTTCTGTTGTAAAAGTTCCTTCTTCTTTTTTATTGGTATGAATTTTGTAGATTCCATTTTCAACCTGAATATCTGTAACTTCGGCCTTGTAATAAAAATCAACTCCAGAATCTACCAGATGTTTGTACATTTCTGCAAGAATTACGTAGTTTATATCAGTTCCTAAGTGTCTGATATCAGCAGACATTAAATGCAATTTATGCTGTAAACAGATTTTTTTGTATTGAGAAAGTGAAGATGAAAATAGGGCAGGAACTTTAACATCTTTATCTTTAATAAAAGAAAGATTTATATCATCAACATAATGCATGAGATTTAAAGCTTCTTCTTTACCAATTTTATCGCAAAGAGTTCCACCAAAGTCATTTGTAATATTATATTTACCGTCAGAAAAAGCTCCGGCTCCACCAAATCCACTCATAATTGAGCATGGTTGACATTTTATACAGCGTTTTGTTTTTCCAGCGCTAATAGGGCATTGTCTTAAAGCTAATTCATTGCCTTTTTCTATAACTGCAATTCTTAATTTTGCAGGATTATCTTTTAATAATTCATAAGCGGCAAAAATACCACCAGGACCGGCTCCTATAATAACAACATCATATTTCATTAATTTTTCCTCAACCAAATTAATATATCAAAATGTGATAAAGAATTCACCACAAAATAGAGAATAAATGCTTTAAAACATTAATATTTGACCTAAATATGCGTTTTCACTAATATAAAGGAGAATAATTAATTGTAGAGGAGCTCTCTATGCAAGGTTCTAATATCACAGAAATTTTTGGAAGTCTGGTTTTTAATCAGACTGTAATGAAAGAAACTTTACCTGCGGAGACTTATAAAGCTCTGAAACATACTATGGAAAATGGCAGCCCGTTAAATCTTGATGTTGCAAATCAAGTTGCAGAGGCAATGAAAAACTGGGCAATAAAAAAAGGTGCCACTCATTATTCTCACTGGTTCCAGCCATTAACCGGAATTACTGCCGAAAAACACGATTCCTTCTTAACTCCTGCAGAAGAAGGAAAAATCATAATGAGATTTAGTGGAAAAGAACTTATAAAAGGGGAGCCAGATGCTTCTTCTTTCCCAAATGGTGGTAAACGTTCTACTTTTGAAGCCCGAGGTTATACTGTTTGGGATCCAACTTCTTATCCATTTGTAAAAGATCACACACTTTGTATTCCAACTGCTTTCTGTTCATACAACGGAGAAGCTTTGGATAAAAAGACTCCTTTATTACGTTCTATGGAGTCAATTAATGAACAGTCTTTACGTATTCTTAAACTTTTTGGAAATAAGGCAAAACATGTTACTACAACAATGGGGCCTGAGCAGGAATATTTTTTAATAGACGAAAAACTCTATCAGAAAAGAAAAGATCTTAAGATGTGCGGACGTACACTTTTTGGTTCAAAACCAGTTAAGGGCCAGGAAATGGACGATCAGTACTTTGGTGCAATCAAACCTCGTGTAATTGAATACATGGAAGATTTGAATAACGAATTGTGGAAAATGGGCATTTACTGTAAAACAGAACACAATGAAGTAGCTCCAGCTCAGCACGAAATGGCACCTATTTTTACAACTTCTAACCTGGCAGCAGATCAGAATCAGTTGACTATGGAAATTATGAAAAAAGTTGCCCGTCGTCACGGTTTAATCTGTTTACTTGCCGAAAAACCATTTGAAGGTGTAAACGGAAGTGGTAAACATAACAACTGGTCAATTGCTACCGATACAGGCGAGAATCTTTTTGCCCCAGGAACATCTCCAAAAGACAATGCTCAGTTTCTTTTATTTTTAACAGCTGTAATTAAGGCTGTTGATGAAAATCAGGATTTACTACGTTGTACAGTTGCTTCTGCCGGAAATGATCATCGTTTGGGAGCAAATGAAGCACCTCCTGCAATTATTTCAATTTACGTAGGTGATGAACTTGGTGCTATTCTAAAATCAATAAAAGATGGAACTGCTTATAATAATCAGGCAAAAGGTAAGATGACAATTGGAGCTGATGTATTACCTCCAATTCCAAAAGATTCTACAGACCGGAACAGAACATCTCCATTTGCATTTACAGGAAATCGTTTTGAATTCCGTTCGGTTGGTTCTGCACTTTCAATCTCTGGACCAAATACAACAATGAACGCAATTCTTGCTTATACACTCAAAGAATTTGCTGATGAACTTGAACAATCAAAGAATTTTGAAGAAGATTTACAGAAACTTATTAAAAGAGAAATTACAAAACATTGGAATATTCTTTTTAACGGTAATGGTTATGATGAATCCTGGGTAAAAGAAGCAGAAAAACGTGGATTAAAAAATTATCGTACAACACCAGATGCAATGGAACATTATCTTGATAAGAAAAATATCAAGCTTTATACAGAAATGGGCATTTATACAGAAGAAGAAATGCAGAGCCATTATGATATTAAGCTTGAAAAATACTGTCAGGTTTTGAACATTGAAGTTAATACAATGCTGGAAATGATTCACAAAGATATTATGCCTGCAGCTTTTAAATATATGAATATGCTTGCTGATACTGAATTTAAGATGCAGAGAGTATTCAATCTTTGTGATGCAGGACTTAATTTGATGAAAGAATTAAATGAATTAATTAATGTTCTTGAAAATAAATCAAATGAGCTTCTGAAACTTCATGAAAAAACAAAGAAAATTACTGATTTAATGGAAAAATCGCAGTCTTATGCAAAAGAAGTTATTCCAATGATGGAAAAAGTAAGAGCTGTTGCAGATAGAATTGAACCATTACTTGGCGAAGAATTTAAAGCTTTCCCAAGTTATGAAGATTTATTGTACTCAGTTCAGTAATCTGATTTAGGGTTTATTACAAACCCTAAAAACGGCGAAGTCAAGGCCTTGAGCGAAGCGTACCTTTACCGGTCGTATTAAATTACATTCTGTTTTTCATCTCAAAATAAGCAAAGAAAGAATTAAGGCTAAGATTATGTCCACATCCGCCTTCAAAAATTAAATCATAAAGGCCAACAAGGGAAATTTTAGCCCGTAAAAAACCTCCTGCACAGTGGTAAAAGTCTCCATTTAGGGCAAAATCATAAAAAGCGCCAAATTTAACTTGCTGTAAAATCAACATTTCTGCAAAAGTCAAATCTGAATGAGGAAAATGAAGATATAATTCACTGGCCCCAGAAAAAACAAAGTGGCTTAATTCATCAGGTTTCTTTGCCCTGTAAAAATCTGGATTGTAAAAAGAGGTTTGTGCTTCATTATCTGAAAAATTAGAAATTGCATAGCGGGCAGAAAGATTTTGTCCAATTCCCGGAGAAATTGCCCATTCCTTTTTACTAAAAATAGAAGCATCCAGAGAAGATTGGAAAACAGAACCAATTCCCTGGGAAAGATTGTCAAATGCATTTCCAGAAATAAAGTAATAGGGAGTAAAAGTTAAATAGCCTTTACTTGTAATTTTACTTCCCATATCTAAACCCGACTTAAAAAGTATGTTTTCTGCTACCAGCTTTTGATTTGCATCATATTCTGCACTGACAAAAACTGATTTAAAAAAGTAGGGGAGAAAAGAAAGTTTATATTTCATCAATGAAGACGCATAAAAAGACGAAAAGATTTTTTCTTTATAATCAAAAGAATAATTTACCAGAAGTGAAGATTCAAAATTATTAGAAGGATAAAAGGATAATAAAGTTTCCGCAGTTAAAAAGGAATGATTAAAGGGGATATTTGCTCCTAAACGGCCGTAAAATTTAGACGAATCTCCAAAAATAAAGGAAGCAAGTCCAAACTGATCGTAAAGATAATAATCTGGATAGTCAATTTCCGGGAAAAATGGCCATATTTTTAAACCAAAATAGTTTTCCTGAAAAGTTAATCTTTTTCCGGACAAAACTGAGTGAATTAGATTATCTGCCATAAGATTTGTCTTTTTTCTTACTTCTTCGTAGGAATTATAAGAGTGAGGACAGGCCTCAAGTTCATTTAGCACTTTTTGAGTTGACTGGTAGCCGATTTGGGATAATTCCTGGGCCTTATCAAATGCCATAAAAGAGAAATTTTCTACTTCATTTCGGATTAGAACTGGTTTGTATTTTTTTATATCACTAATTCCCTTGCGTTCTTTTCCAATAGAAAAATTGCGGTTAATAATTACCAGCATATTGTTAAAATTAAGCTTTGCATCATAAAAGGCAGAAGAAACAATCAGGTTTGGAGAAAAATGATAGGCTGTTTCAAGCCCAATAATATCAATGGAACCTGCATCAATCAAAAGGGTTTTTGTCTTTTTTGAATCATTAAGAGTGTAGCGGGTTGGTTCCATAAATGCGGTCATTGCAAAAGATGCAGACATGGTATTTGAAAAATCACCACTGGCATGCCAAATCTGTCTTTTTGAATATAAATCTTCGGTTAAAACTATAATTGGTATGGCAGAATTACTTAAATCTGTAGATTCCTGACCCAAAAGTTCATTTAAAAGCGCACGGAATTTTCTAACAGAAAGGACACCTCCATGAATTGGAACAACAGGTTCAAAATAAGAGGTTAGAGTAATGTTCGAAATAATTTCTTGGATTTTGTCTGGAGAAAAACCGTAAGCGTAAAGCATACCAATAACGGCTCCCATAGAATTTGCAACAATAAAGTCAGGAGTGATTTTGTTATTTTCAAGGGCTTTTAAAACTCCAATGTGAGCAAAGGCTCTGGCTGAACCTCCGCATAAAACTAACCCCAGAGGTTCCCGGTTTTCTTCACTGCGAATTTTATCAATTTTGGCCTGAAATTCTTCAATTCCTTCGTAAATTGGGATGTCCAGATTATAAAGTTTATCCTGGCTATCAATCATAATTTTTTTGCCCGCTTGTGCAAAAAGAAAATTTTCTAAAAGAATTAAAATAATAAGGGGAAATAATAATTTTTTCATAGATTTTCTCCTTTGTGCAAAAACCTAAAGCATTAGGATTTATAATCCTTTAGATATTTGGCATAATTTATTAACTCAGGATGATATTCAAAATGCATATTATCAAAAATTATCCACTTTCCACCCCAAATAAATCCACAATCTTCAAAAATATCAATTACTTTTTGGGGAGGCATCCAGCGTTCTTTGAGTGGAGTTAACATCCAGTTTTCGGGATTAATGTCTTTTGTCCAACTCCAGAAAACAGCTTTTCCATGGTAAGATTTTGGAGTTATATCGATTGCAAGCCCAAGACAGTGGAATGATTTTCTTTTTGTACCGGCAATAAGACGCCAGTGATAACCTTCGTTACGATTAATTGAATCAATAAAATTTTGAATTTCGGAGTCGGTTAGGGCGGCTTCTTTTATTTTTTTTTCAACTTCCTGTAAAGGAATTTTTATTTTTTCGTGGATATTTATTCTTTTATCAAGAAAATTCATTTTTATGATATGTTCTTCAACACTTACCTGATTATGTGAATGGTAAACTTCATCAAAAAAGAACATTGGTGTTCCAGCACCATTTTTACGATTGTCATCTGTAGTAAAACTTTTAATTTCTTTGATTTGTTCAGGAGTATAATCTGCTGGATCTGGCAGAGGATTATGATAATCGTATTGATACAAAAGGGACCAGTAATTATCTTTATTATTTAATTCAGATTCAGGAAGAAGGCTGCCTTTTGCCCAATAAAATTCAGATTTTCTGTACCCCTCACTTGAATTTTTATCTGGAATTTCTACATAGATTTTCCAGTCGTCTATAGCTTCTTTATACTCAGATTTAAATATTACATCCGGATATGATTTTCTAAAAATTTCAATTCCGTCAGGTTCTTTATCTTTTTTTAAAATATCTCCAAAATTATTAACATTTATATAATCTGTTTTCTTGTCCTGATCAATTTCAATATTCGGCTGGGAATTTTCGTTATTTTTCCAGATATGAAAGTTTTTTGCGTTAAGATTAAAAGATGTAAATAAGATGATTACAAGGAAAAGAAATTTCATTTTTAAATGCTCTGTTAAAACGATTATATTAGAGCTTTTGAAAAAAAACAATGAATTAACCTCATCCAAATTTAATCCAAATATAATGAGGTTTCTTATTATCTGAAATTAATGTAACTTGTAATAATATATGTTCTGTCAACCAGACAGTAAATACATAAAGTTTTTGAAGTATATCTACCTCACCTTACTTCGCAAGGCTTTTTATCGTTAAAAAAAACACCACCTGATATTGAAATTTGTTTTCCAATTTCAGGTGGTGAATCCAGAATACTAACTAATTAGTATGATTTTTCACAGATTAGTAAGACTATTTTGTTCCCTTCCATTCATAATCTACATATGTTTCGGTAAGCAATTTAGCATTTTCTTTATTTTTTTCTGCAAGGTCACTTATACTTGATTTATTAATTTCTGAAATAAGCTTTTTTGTTTCACCATCTTTTGTAACTGTCCAAGTATGACCACCATTAAAGGTTGCATATAAGTTTGTACAGCCTTTAAATGCATTTTTTCCTATTTTGCAGTATTTTTCGCTATTTTCTTGAACACATACTCCATAAATGGTAATTCCTTTTAAAGAAGAACATCCTTCAAAAGCACTTTCGCCAAAAGAACCAAATGATTGATCGCCGGCCTCTATGGATTGGAGATTTGTACAATTTTTAAATGACTCTTTTCCAAATTTAATTGAGGTCTTAACATTACCAAAATAAATTCCATAAAGGTTTTTACATCCTTCAAAAGCGTTATCTGGAATTGTATCAGTATCTAATAAAGGATAATAATATGAAGTAAAATAAAAAGACTTGTCTGGATTTGTATTAAGCAATTCTTTCATTGTAGCAATTTTGGCACGATTTCCAGTATTTGTAGATACATTTTGAATAGAGTATGTAAAATTTTCAGGTAATTCATTTTTAAAAAATGGTAGAAGATCTGTATCTCCAGTAGTATCTAACACTAATTTGAGCTGAATTTTTTCTTGTGATGTAAATAAAGATATAAATTTACTATAAACTAAATAACCTTCAGAAAAATACAAGAATTCTAATGTTTCATAGTTGTTAATAAATGTAATTACACCATTATTGTTTGTGTATTCATAAGAAAAAGTGCTGCTGTCAGTTTTAATACTTGCTTTGCCATTTGAAGACAAAGTAATTTCAACTCCATTATTTGCAAAAGTTGCATAAAGGCCTTCTTTACCAGCTTCTCTTACATAAGCATTCTTTTTATTAAAAGCTTTTATGCAATTATTTTCATAGATAAAAGTCAACCAGTCTTGGCCATTTACTGTAGACTGTCCTTCATCATATTCAAATGAATTTGTAGAGATAGAGCCAGTAGAAGAAGTTATAATTGTACCTTCTGTTGGAGAAGTAAAACAATAGTAATCTGTTATTTCATCGCCATCTTCATCTTTATATGAAAGACTCCAAATATCACCAGTTTTTACACTTGGTGATCCAGAAAAACTTGGCTCTTGAAGACTTTTTGCATTCATGTTGCAGGATGTAATCAAAACAGCCAGTCCTAATAAAAACAAATAATTTCTAATTTTCAAAACAAAACCCCTTTTATTTTTAATTTCTAACCTAAATATAGAAAATTTTACTTTGCTATACTAGACTTCCAACTATTATTTTATAGAGAATCCTTTAAATTAACCGCATCCACTACCCTTGTATGTAAAATAGAGGGCATTTTATACATAAAGAATAGCATCTTCTCTGTTTTTTTTTATTAGGTATTTTTACTGATTCTATTGTCATTAATAAAGTTTTTAACCTACTTCTATTAATCAATTTTTTACTCTATACTAAAAATTCAGTTTGTATAGGAGAGTAAAAAAATAATTATTTTATGAAAAACAAATTAAATCTTGGCAGTTATTTTAAAAAATATGCCTTTCTCTATTTTATTGCCTTAATTGCAATGATAGGCGGAATTCTTCTTGATATGCTGGCACCTGTTATTGTTCAGCATATTGTTGATGATGTTATTGTGGTTCATAATCTGCAGCCTTTGAAACTTTTACTTTTGGGAATTCTTGGAATTGGACTTGGACGCTGTGTTTTTCAATATACGAAAGAATTTTTATGTGATTACAGCGGTAGTAAAATAGCTTCGGAAGTTAGAATTAATCTATTCGAAAAAATACAAAGTCTTTCTGCAAATTTCTTTGACGGAATTAATTCTGGTGAACTTATGTCCAGAGTTAAAGATGATGTAGACAGAATTTGGGATGTTGCAGGCTTTATGGGTATTCTTATGGCCGAAGTGGTAATCAGGGTTGTTTCTACAATGTACTTTGTAATAAACATCAACTGGCTGCTTTCTATAATTCCTGTGATTGGAATGATAACTACAGCCTTTATTGCAATAAGAATGGAAAAACAACTTGATTCTTTATTTGGTAATGTTGCTCAAGAGAATTCAGAGCTGAATAATACTGCCGCAGAAAATCTTGCAGGTATAAGAACTGTAAAAGCTTTTGCCCGTGAAGGATTTGAAATCAATAAATTTCATAAACATAATCAAAAATATTATGAACTTAATATTGATTTATCCAGGGTTTTTGTAAAACACAATCCTGTAATTCAGACAATTACCAGATTATTATCGGTTGTTACCCTACTCTTTGGCGGTTTATTTGTAATTAAGGGAAGTCCTCTGGGTGGAGAAAAAATTACTATTGGTCAGCTTATGGCCTTTCTTTCCTATGTTGGCAATATTGTCTGGCCAATGGAAATGCTTGGCTGGCTTGTAAATGGATTTTCCAGTGCAAAAGCAAGTATAAAAAGACTTAATAAAATCTACGAGCAAATGCCTGCCATTACAGAAGATGCCCTGGTAGAAAGTGTTAATCAAAATTTAAAAGATAATGGCGATGAAGATATGATTCCCGCCCTCTTTACAATTGATGATATTAAGGGAAATGTAGAATTTAGTCATGTAACTTACAAAAATGGGCAATCTATTATTCTGAATGATGTTGATTTTAAAATTGAGGCAGGTCAGACTCTTGGAATTATGGGGGCTACCGGTTCAGGAAAAACAACAATCATTAATCTTTTAAAACGAATGTATGATGTTACAGAAGGTTCAATTAAAATTGACGGACTTGATATAAGACAATTACCTTTATCTGTTCTACGAAAGTCTATTGCCTGTGTAATGCAGGATATCTTCCTCTTTAGCGATACAATTGAAGGAAATATTAGACTTGGCGCCCGCGAAAGTATGTCTACACAAGAAGTTAGATTGGCTTTGAAAAGATCTCATTCTGCTGAATTTGTAGATAGAATGCAGGATAAGGAACAGACTGTAATTGGCGAAAGAGGAGTTGGTCTTTCTGGTGGTCAAAAACAAAGAATTACAATTGCAAGAGCTCTTGCTAGAAAAACACCAATTCTTGTTCTGGACGATTCAACTTCTGCACTGGACAGTGAAACAGAAGTAAAAATACAGTCGGTTCTTGATGAATTACAGGGAATGACCAAGATTATTATTGCTCATAGGATTAGTGCTGTTCGCAATGCCGATAAAATTATTGTTTTAGAGCATGGTAAACTTGTGGAAAGTGGAAATCATGAAGAACTTTTAAAGTTAAATGGTTTGTATAAAGAAACTTATGATAGTCAGTATTCAAACTAGGAAGTTAATATGAACGGTTATAAAATTGATGAAAAATCTGTAAAAAGTTCTAAATTTACTACAATGCCCCGTCTTTTTAAATATCTTTTGAAATATAAAGGAAGAATTGCCTTTGTTTTTGCAATGATGGCCATTGGAACTTTTGTAGATCTTATAAATCCTTTAATAAACGAAAGGGCTATAGATAAATATATTATGCCTGGAGATGTTAAAGGTTTAATCCGTATAGTAATTATTGCAGCTATAATAAATATAATTGCTGTTTTAGCAATAAAATTCCGTATGCTGGTTATGGCAAAGACAAGTAACAAAGTAATACAGGAATTAAGACAGGAATTGTACAACCATATTCAGAAACTGGACTTAGCCTTTTTTGATTCAAGGCCTTCAGGAAAAATACTAGCCAGAATTATTGGAGATACTAACTCCTTAAAAGATATTATTGAAAACGCTGTTACTTCTTTAATTCCAAATCTTGTGACTGTAATTGCAGTTTTGATAATCATGTTTTTGAAAAACTGGAAATTAGCTCTGGCAGCTTTGGGCAGTCTGCCATTTATGATTGCCGGTGTATTTTTAATTTCTGTCAAGGCAGAAAAACACTGGAATGCAAAAAGAAAAAAGTCTTCAAATATGACTGCTTTTATTAACGAAGATTTGTCTGGAATTAAAATTATTCAGAGTTTTAATGCCCAGAATGAAACAGAAAAAACTTTTAGAGATTTAGTATGGGCTGACAGGGCTGAATTTATAAAAGCCGTAAGATGGTGTGATGCATTTGGTTCTTGGATTGATTTATGCTGGAGTATTGGAACTATGTGTCTTTACCTTGTGGGAGTTCTTTTACTTGGTATAGATAATGTTTCTATTGGTACTTATATTGCATTTGGTTCTTATGTGGGAATGTTCTGGCAGCCAATTATGAATTTGAGTAATTTTTATAACCAGTTTGTAAATGCCGCCAGTGGAGCCGAAAGAATTTTTGAAATAATTGATACCCAGCCTGGTGTTACAAATAAAGAAAATGCAGTTATTCTTCCACCTGTAAAAGGTGATGTTGAATTTAAAAATGTAACTTTTTCTTATGATAAGGCAAGTACTGTACTGGATGATGTTTCTTTTAAAGTAAAAGAAGGTGAAACAATAGCACTTGTAGGACCAACCGGGGCAGGAAAATCTACAATTGTGAACCTGATAAGCCGCTTTTATGATATTGATAAGGGGCAAATTTTAATAGACGGCTTTGATATCAGCGGTCTTGTGCTTGAAAGTTTAAGAACTCAAATGGGAATTATGACACAGGACAATTATATATTTTCTGGAACTATTTACGAAAATATCCTTTACGGTAAATTAGATGCCAGCCAAGAAGAGGTAATTGCTGCCGCTAAAGCTGTCCATGCCCATGATTTTATTCAGGAGTTAGAAAATGGCTATCAGACAAAATTAACTGCCCGGGGCGGAGAACTAAGTAATGGACAAAGACAGTTGATTGCCTTTGCCAGAACAATGTTGTCTAATCCAAGAATTTTAATTCTGGACGAGGCAACAAGTAGTATTGATACAAAAACAGAATTATTAGTTCAGGCCGGAATTGCAAGTCTTTTAAAAGGACGAACAAGTTTTGTAATAGCCCATAGACTTTCTACAATTCAAAATTCTGACAGAATTTTTGTAATAGATGACCATAAGATTATAGAAAGTGGAAGTCCACAGGAACTTATGGATAAAAAAGGTGCTTATTACAAACTTAGAATGGCACAATTTGGATAATTTTCTGGCCAGACAGGGGTTTATGTCTGGCCATTTTTTTTAAGCAACATTGATATCAAATTCAGAAAATTCTTCCATCTGGCGGATTTTATTTAAAGCACGGGCTTCTATCTGTCTTACCCCTTCTCTAGAAAAGTTCATTTCTTGTCCAATATCGCAATAACTTTTTGATTTTTCTCCATTAAGACCGTAATGTTTTGTTAATACCTGATATTCTTTGTCTTTTAGTTTATTCAGACAGGTATTTACCTGGCAGGAAAGTATTTTGTTAATGCATTCATCTTCTGGGATAATATTAATTTCATCTTTAATGCAATCCATAAGTGTGAGTGAATCCTGAGAATCGCAAAAAGGCTGGTCCAGACTTGCGGCCTTCCAGTTCGGATTTTTTAATTCCCTGCCTTTATTTTGTGGAATTGCGACTGCACGACCAGTTTTATAAATAGCGGCCTTCATATATTGTCTAATCCAGAAGGAAGCGTAAGTAATAAAACGAACATTTTTACTTAAATCCATTTTTTCTATGGCCTTAAGAAGGGCTTCGTTGCCTTCGCAAATTAAATCTTCAATTTCCACTCCCCGATTTTTATAGAGATTGGCAATTTTTACAACGAATCTAAGATTTGATTGAATTAGCTTATCTTTTGCAACCTTATTTCCCTTTGAAGCCTGAATCAAAAGACTTTTTTCTTCTTCCACAGAAAGTAAAGGAATCTGTTCAATCTGACGCATGTAAATTGAAATCATAGAATCACTCATTTTTAATATAACCCTCCTAGTCCAAACGGACTATTAATATAGTGTTGAATTGTCTGGATGACAACTTTTTTATTGAGGGTTTATTACAAAACCCTCAAAACGGAGAAGTCAAGGTCTTGAGCGAAGCGTGCCTTGACTCGACGTATAAGTTAATTATATGAGGGGCCTGTATCATTGAATGATACTGATTGAAAAAAAAGAAAAATTTGTGGATTTTTTTAGCGGGCGTTACGGGGGATGGTAAGGCTAAAAATTGCTTTCGAAATTTTTTTAACGCCTTGTTATTGAACACCAGCCACCAGTGACCTTACACACCTTAATTATTTTTTCCAATAATTGTGTAAAGAATTCTGTATAAATCATTGGAATCTTGTGGAGATAATTGTACGCAAGAGAAGATTTTCTGAGGTACTTCCAGAGCTTTATCTCTTAATTCCTGACCTTTTGGAGTAATTTCAATTTGAACAATTCTTTCGTCCGATTTTTTGCGGGTACGAGTAATAAGGCCTTTCTTTTCCATGCCTTTTAAAAGAGGAGAAAGGGTTCCTGTATCAAGGAATAATTTATTGCACAAATCCCCTATCTTAAGTTTTTTATGCTCCCACATAACCATCATTACTATGTATTGTGTGTAAGTTAAATCGAGTTTTGTTAAATAAGGTGTGTATTTTCTGATTATTTCCCTTGATACAACGTACAAAGGAAAACACAGTTGATTTT
Source organism: uncultured Treponema sp. (assembly GCA_946061765.1). Lineage (GTDB taxonomy): Bacteria > Spirochaetota > Spirochaetia > Treponematales > Treponemataceae > Treponema_D. The sequence continues at coordinate 6,472 of CAMGTC010000003.1, read as the reverse complement.
CTAGTCTTAATGATGCATATTTGTCGGTCTGATCCATGTATACCCTCTTTTTGTGTATTTATAGACAATATTATTGTATACAATATTATAATGTCAAGTAAGAGGTAAAACATATTATGATATTTCCAAGACTTAAGAACTTTTTATAGCTTTTATGGTGAGGAAAATTTTCTATTTTTCTGTTTATTTTCAAAATGGTGTTATAATAGTGTCAAATTAGTAATTAAGTAAGGAGGATTATGTTATGCCAAAGATTTATTTAGTTCGCCACGGAGAATCTGTTTGGAATGTAGAAAAAAAGGTTGCAGGATTCACTGATGTTCCTCTTACTGAAAGGGGACAAAAACAGGCTGTTGAATTAGCAAAAAATGTTAGAGACTTAATTGAAAAGGCAAAGGTAAATGATGGAGATGCTGGTGATTTTCATGATTTTAAAATTGATGAGATTCTCTACTCTCCTTTAGCCAGGGCCTCAGAAACTGCAAAACAAATTGCTGAGTACACAGGTATTCCAAGCCGCTGTGAACCACGTCTTGCCGAACAGAATTTTGGAAAGTATGAAGGCAGCGACAGAAGTTCTGCAAATAAAGAATTCTTTTTAGCAAAAACTCAGTTCATTAATCATTATGGTAATGGAGAAACTATGCTGCACTTGTGCCAGAGAGTTTTTAATTTACTGGATGAATTAAGATCTGAAGAAATTAGAAGTAACAAAAATTATCTTCTTGTTAGTCATGGTGGTATAGCAAGAATGATTCATGCATATTTTAATGACATGACAAACGAAGAATTTGCTGCTTTTAAGATTGCTAATTGCGAAATTAAAGAATATGACTTTTTACAATCTTAATTACACTCATAATTCTTTGTAAAAGTTATTAAATTTTTATTAAACATCTATTAATTCATCTTTAAGAAAGCTAGAATAGCATTTATGAATTCAAATCTGAATGAAATTTTCCATCCGGATTTAACAAAAGACAGAATTCATAAATCTATTCTGGCTTTTGCTGTTCCTATGGCAATTTCTTTTATTTTTCAGCAGTTTTATAATGCTGTTGATATTGTCGTTGTAGGTCATTTTTTAGGCGAAAATTCTCTGGCTGCCATTGGTGCTACATCCGCTATTTTTAATCTTTTACTGGGCTTTGGGAATGGTTTTGGTAACGGGCTTGGAATTGTAGCCGCAAGGGCTTATGGTGCAAAAGATGAAAATATGCTAAAGAAAGTTGTTTTATCTTCAATTTTAATTAGCATAGGTGTAAGCCTTTTTATTTTCTTGATTTGTCTTTTCTTTTTAAAAAAATTACTTTTTCTTCTGGGAACTCCTGCTCAAATTCTTGATGAAGCATTTTCTTACATCTGGCTGATTGGAACCTGGTCTAGTGTAATGTTTGCTTATAATCTTTTGAGTGGATTATTAAGGGCTATTGGAAATTCTATTATGCCTTTAGTTTTTCTAGTTTTTTCTTCCCTTATGAATATTTTTCTGGACATTCTTTTAATTGCAAAATTCGGAATGGGAGTTGAAGGAACTGCCATTGCAACTGTTCTGGCCCAGGGAATAAGCGCAGTTTTGTGTTTAATTTACATTTTATTCAGGGTAAAAATTCTTATTCCAAATAAAAAGAGCTTTAAAGTTGATGTTAGAATCTACAAAGAGCTTTTAGGACAGGGGCTTTCTATGGCTTTAATGAGTTCTTTAGTCAACTCTGGAACCGTTATTTTGCAGTCCGCCATTAATAAATTTGGAACATTAATTATTGCAGGTCATATTTCTGCCCGAAAAATATTTGCAATCTCAAATATTCCCCTTTTTACCCTGGGAATGGCCGGTACCACTTTTGTTTCTCAAAATCTAGGGGCTGGAAAAGTAGACAGAATTAAAAAAGGCGTAAAGGAACTTTATTTAATGTGCACAATCTGGGGGCTTTTATGTACAATTATTATGCCTTTTATTTCTAAAGCCTTGATTGCTGCAATTTCCGGATCTGATACTCCAGAAATTTTATCTTACGGTTCAAAATATATTAATTTTATGATTCCATTTTTCCCGGTACTGGGAATGCTTTTAGTTACAAGAAATGCTTTACAGGGGCTTGGTAAAAAACTTCTGCCTTTAACTTCTAGTATTATTGAACTGCTTGGAAAAGTTGTTTTTACGGCTCTTATTATTCCTCATTTAGGAATTTGGGGCATTATAATTTGCGAACCTTTGATTTGGGTTTTAATGCTCGTACAGTTGATTTTTGTTTTCTGGAGATATGTAAGACAACTAGAAAATAAAAATCTATGATTTTATTTTAAATCCTAAAGAAAGACTTATTCCTGGCATTGGGTAATCTGGTATAGCACAATAGCTCCAGTTCAAAAGATTATCGATTCTAAAATAAGGAATTAGCAGCCAGTTTTGGTTCTTTTTCATCTTTTTTTGCAGCTGTCCAGAAAGATTAATTAAAAGGTATGGTGCTAAATAAGTTGTATTCAGATTAGAAATATATCTTTTGCCAACATAATTTGCTTCCAGAATGAGATTAGATGACCAGACTTTATCTTTACCAATTTCCGGAAAATAAAAATTAGCAGTAAAAGAGGAAACTAAATCTGGTGTCCACATTATTTTTTTTCCGTAAGTTAATTCGTTTGCCCTATTTAATAATTTTGTATACAGGTATTCAGAATAGGATTGAAGTTGAATTCTGTCGTCCAAAAAGTTCTGACTTACAGTAAAATCGCAGCCCAGATAAAAGGCACTTGAAATATTCTGAGGACTTGTGCCAGCCCACTGGATTTTATTTTTATAGTAATTTGAGTAAATGCAAAGTGTAAAAGGCAAAACTTTTGTCTTAGTAGATAAAGAAATCTCTCCACCCCAGCCATCTTCCGGTATTAAGTCGGGATTCCCCTTGTAAGTGCCGTCATCCCAGTACAAATCGTCCATTGTGGGAAATTGTGTTAATTTATAGCCTCTTAATGATAGATTTATGAGTGAGAATTGACCGCTAAGTCCAATTTTTGGTGTAAAAGCCATATTCTGTCCACAAAATTTAACTGCCAGAGGTAAGCTTAACGCAAATTGATTATAGTCTTGTGGATTTTTGCTGTGTAGTGGAATAAATACTTTTGAAGTGATCTTAAAAGTCCCGCTAAACTGATTATGTAAACCGTCATCTGTTGAATTTAAGTGAGTGTAATCAAAAGAAAGTCCGTAATCTTGTAAAAAATGTCTATTAAAGTTTACATTATCAGTAAAATTATAACGGATTGAGTTGATATAATGTTGGGAATCACTGGCTGAATCCTTAAAAAAACGGGTATTCGAAAGCCAGGAAAGATTATTTTCTATTTTCATCTTTCCCTGAGCAAGAGCTGGATTTAACAATTGCATAGAAAGAATATTGTCTAAATCCTTTTGATTTCCATGTTTATTGGTGGATGCAGAGCCCGGAGTGTTTTTATTACCTGCATAGAATAAATCATTTAGGCTAAGTGATGAACCGTCTGTAAAATAATGTAGAAAATTTACAGAGGTGTTACCGTCTAGAATTTGAGCATTTTCTCTGGGAACTGATTTTTTATTGTAGTTCAGATATGGGTATTGGTTATTTGCAAATGTTCCCTGGGCATTTAATTTTATAAAATTGTTATTAAAACTGCCTGAATAAAATAGGCTTTGATTAAAAGTGTCTAATATTTTTTGAGGGTAAAAATAAGTTTTTACAGAGGAATCTGAAGTAAAATGATTTCCAAACTGCTGTTTTTTACTGGTTATGTAAATTACTCCCCCCACAGCATCTTCGTCACAAACCGATTCTGTAAAACCTCCCCTGAGAATTTCGATTTTTTCAATTTCTTCAAGATTGATTGTAGAAAGATCAAAAGTTCCGTATTGGGAATTATTTACACAAATTCCATCAATTACAATTCTTACGGTTTCATCAGTAAAGCCGCGAAGACTTGCTTTTTGCTCAAGACCATAAGGTCCGTAAGATAAAATCTGAATGCCGGCAGTGGCCAAAAACGAAGATAAATCAGGTAGATTTTTTTCTTCTATGTCCTCTGAAGTAAAAACTTGTCTTTCTTCACTTACTGCAGAGTCATTGTTTAGATAAGTTATAATTTGAGGAAGTTGAATTTCTGCTTCAAGATTAATTTCCTGAGCTTTGAGGAAGCTGGCAAATGTAAAACAATACAATACCAGCCCCCCAAAAATGATTATTTTAAAATTTTGAATTTTAATCATTAAATTAATTATTTTGTACATTCAGAAGGATATGATAAATTAAAATAACCATTATCGAGAGTGTATTCTGTCTTTGCTTCTGCTAAAGTATCACAACCTGCTTTACCACCGTACTTGTATGGCTGATAGAATGAAACAGAAGAACTTGTAAGATTATCATAATACAAAGCATACCATTGATTAACGCTTGCTCCGTAACCAATATGATTTTTATCATCAAACTGACCGTAAATAAAACCTTTTGTGCCATCTATAGGTACAATTTCAATATTAGTTGTTGAATAATAAAGTACATATTCACCTGATGATTTATCAGTGCAATAGTTGTCATAATCATTTTTTGAAATTGAATATTTTTCTCCATAAGTAGATTTCCAGTCACCGTAAATGTTGGAATCTATAGTTTCTGAAGGTTCTTCGTTAGAAGAGCTATTTTCTTGCTGGCTTGAGTTGTCGCCAAAATTAAAAAAATTACAAGCAGTCAAAAAGATACTTGTACACAATAATAGAGCTGAAAGTTTCAGCTTAAGGAGAGAGAACTTAGTTCTTTTCATTTTATTTTCTCCGAGAATCGAATCTGCGCAATTCTCAAAATGTTAAGTTTACCCATCCATACGGAGGATATGAAAACCTAAAGCTTTTGATTTAGGGTTTATTACAAATCCTAAAAACGGCTGAGTCAAGGGCGTGAACGAAGTCTCCCTTGACCGGTCGTATTTTAAAGAAATAGATTATCAGCGTGTACCAAAGTTTCCGGACTTAGAATTTTAATGCCTTTGAGCATTAATAAAGTTCAAATCTTCCCAAATTTTCATTCAGTGATTGTTACAGAACTTTTGCAGTTTTTTACTGCCATTACCTTACCGTTGCGCATTCAGTCTGTGATTTGCACACAGTTCCATTGAAATACACATTTTTGATTTTAAATATTTTCTATTTTTATGCAATATGCAGAGAAAAATTAGAAATGTTCACTGTGTTAAGTAAGTATACCTATATTGGTATATAAATAAATAAAGAAATCTTTGATTTAGGGTTTATTACAAACCCTAAAAACGGCGAAGTCAAGGCTTTAAGCGTACGTGTGCCTTGACTCGACGTATTTAACCCAGAGCTACATCCAAAACCATCATCAGGGCAAAACCAATCATAAACATTATTGTACCCCAGTTTGAGTGTTCACCTTCTGACATTTCTGGAATTAATTCTTCAATAATTACATAAACCATGGCACCTGCTGCAAAACTTAGAAGATATGGAAGAATTGGTAGAACTAAAGAAGAAAGTAAAATAGTTATTAAACCGGCAATTGGTTCTACACTTCCAGAAAGTATACCCATTAAACAAGATTTTCCTTTAGAAAGTCCATTTGCATGAAGTGGCATGGAAATTATTGCTCCTTCCGGGAAGTTTTGAATTGCTATACCTATTGAAAGTCCTAAAGCAGAAGCTGCTGTTAATGTGGATGAATCTGAAAGAAATCCTTTGTACCAGCCTGCATAAACTACACCAACTGCCATTCCTTCTGGAATATTGTGAAGAACTACTGCAAATACCATCATTGTAGTCTTTTTCCAGTTTGCCTGAGGACCATCAACTACATTGTTCATGTGCATATGTGGGGTAATTTCATCAAGTAGTAAAAGAAATAACATTCCAATACAAAAACCAACAACGGCAGGAATAAATGATAATTTTCCCATCTGACTTGATTCTTCAATAGATGGAATTAAAAGACTCCATACTGAAGCAGCCATCATAACTCCGGCAGCAAATCCTGTAAGAGCTCTTTGAATAAGGACATTTAAATCCTTTTTCATAAAAATAACACAAAGCGCACCTAAAGATGTTCCTAAAAATGGGATAAGTAATCCCTTTGCAATTACTCCAATCATAATTTTTATCTTATCACTCCAATTTTATATATTCAACATGCTAGGAAATACTAACATTACATTATACTAGTTCGAATTTCGAATTTTAATTGGTAATGCATAAAATTGCTTTTTATAATCGCATTTGTATTATGAAAAGACTGCCAGTCAGAAAGCGACTGTCAAAACCGCTAGCTAGCGTTGCTACATGCGCAAGTCGGCAAGGAAACTACCATTTCCGACTTGCGAATGTTTTTGCCAGCCGCTTTCTTCCTTCCCGTATTTTCATACTTAATCAATATTTTTTTGTAAAATCAATTTTATGTTTAATTTTCAAAAAACTCGAATTTCGGGC
>CAMGTC010000002.1 GCA_946061765.1 uncultured Treponema sp. | reverse complement strand
TCATAAAACAATTGATGGAGACTTGGTTTCTGTTACCAATCATAATATTGAAGTATTTCTTGAGAATGAAATTTACAGATTTCCAAATGGCTACAAGCTTCCTGAGAAGGTGAAGCTTATTAGTATAATACCTGATTCTCATTTGCAAAAAGACTGCATAAAAACTCTTATGCCAGAAAATATTGTAAATATTATGCTTATGGATTCTGAAAATGATTTGGGAAATCCAAACGGTATAAGAAATGCAAATTACTTAAAAGAATTAATTTCAGAGACAAAAGTAAAACCTGAGAGTATTGTGCCTAATGCAAGAAAAAGGAGATGGATACCAGAAGGAACACACTATTATTCCTTTGATGAGACAATCAACAATACTCGTGTAAGTCAAAAGTTCATAGATTTATGTGACAATCTTATTTTAAGTAAAAATTTAAATACAGATTATCGAAGTCTGGAATCATATTTCCTTAAAGACGATGATAAAGTATTGGAATCAATTATATCTCATGCAAAAAAAACAAAGGATTGTGCATGGCCTTGGTTTAATTTAAAAGAATATACATCTCTTCTGGGAGAAAGTAACAAAGATGATGTATTTAAATTTCTTATAAAAACGGAAGATCCTCTTTTTACCATATTAAAGGAATTTAAATCAGAAGAAGAAATAATATCATATACCAAACAATTATCGGATGACTTATTCGTATCAGATTCAGATATTATCTCTGATTATAAAGTTAAGTATTTAATTAACTTCTGTTCAGATGAAATTGAAAACAAAAAAGTTGAAGATTATAAAAAGAATCATCTTGTCGAAATAGTTTCAACCTTAGATACTGATTCCATAACCAGCTTTATTGATAAAGCTACACAAAAAGTTTGTTTGCCTTCAAAAGCAAATATTTGGAAATCTATAGATACTCTTGTAAACTTTGATACTGATATTTCAGATTTAGGAGAGGAGCATACACTTTCCGATTCTCTTCATAAGTATTTTCCAAGCAATAAAGAGCGTGAAGGTGAACAGAATTCTCATGAACTGCCAGTAAAAGAGTTTATAGAAAAAATTTCGGCTTGTAAGAATAAAAAACTTTGGGGAGCTTTCTGTTATATTGTGGCTACACCTGAAGGCAGAATTTCTTTATATTCACATGGAGAATTATTTGAACTGAAGACAAGAGAAGCTCTTGATGGTATGAGAGTACCAAAATTAGCAACATCAACAATTATTGTTCATGATACTGTTGGAAATTATTGTCTTAGTTTGACAGGTAAGAGAGTTGATTTAAAAGACGCTGCTGATGTTGATACGGTTTTCTATAAAGCTCCAGTCTATGATGGAATGAATCTGACGATTGATTTGTTTGATAATTTCACGAAGTTTTCTGCTACCAGTATAGAAACGGCTATAAAAGATTTATTTGAGTTGTTTGGAATACAATCTATTCCAGATTCTTTCTTTAATAACCTAGCAAATCCAACACAAGCACCACTAAATACTGCGGTCAATATGATTTTTAATACTATCTTTAGTACATTAAAAGTATTAAAGCTTGAGTATAATGCAGGTAAGTATAATCAAATAGCAATTGCCTGGGAAAAATACCAGGAAGCTAGTGGTGAAAGCAATTTTGAAGTAATGCAGCAATGTAATAACTCAATAAAAGCATACATTGAGCAGAATAGTGGAAATATTCAGGAAGAGATACGACAAAGAGTTATAACATTTATTGGAGACGCAGAATATAAAGAAAGATGTATCCTGTTTGAATTATTTCAGAATGCTGATGATGCATACAATCAATTGGATGGAACACCTGCTAAAGCTCCATATTTTAATGTTCTTTTGAATGCAGATACTATGACAATAGAACATTCAGGTCGTCCTATTAATCAATATAAAGTCGGTGCAGCACAAGTATCTTACAAAGCAGATTTAACAAATATGCTTACAATAGGTTGGTCTGATAAATCTGTTATGAAGAATTCTGGAAGACAGACTGGAAAATTTGGCTATGGTTTCAAAACTGTCTATCTTATTTGTGATGAACCTCATGTAATAAGCGGAGATTATAACTTCATAATAAAAGCAGCTTTATATCCACAGACAGCATCGGAAGAGACAGATTATACTGATAAAACTTCAGTTATATTGAAATTAAATCAAAATGGACAGAAATGTAAATCAGAAATTATTACTGAATTCCAAAACGATGCACAGTATCAGGTTTTATTTTCAAAGAAAATACGACAGATAAATTGTTATGGAGCTTCTTATACATGGAGTCCAGATACAAAAGTTGAGTTAAAGGATTTTAATGTAGAAATTAGTAAAGACTTTATTTTATTTAGGACAAAGCCACTTTTTGACGAACAGGCGTGTCTGGCCTTTAGACGTTCAGGAAACCAAATAATAGCATTTGACGAAAATGCTCCTAAAATATGGTGTATGGCACCATTATTAGATTTACCAAATATTGGTTTTGCAATATCTGCAAGTTTTAAAACAAATACTGGACGACAAACTTTAGCTAATGAAAATCCAGAGAATGTAAATCTCATTGACCGTATTTCTACAATGTTTTCAAATGCATTGGTAGAGTTGTGGAATATTGAGGATTATAAAGAATTAATTCCATCGTTAGTAAATGTTACATTAATAGGTACAACCAAATCGCCATTTGAACCTATTCCAAAGAAATTAATTAGGAAATTCCTTGGACTTGGATTTATTCCTGATGGTATTTCTAAGTTCTATCAATATTCTGGACAGGAATTGTATTCACTTTCGGCAACATATTTTAATGATAAATTCCAGAAACAGTTTGATACTATTGATGAGGCAAATGCATTTATACAGACCAATTCTCAAATACCAATGCTTGTTCTTACACAGATAGCAGCAGATGAATTAAAAGATTTAGATATTGATTCAAAAAATCTTGGAAAAGTTATTGGTGTACTTGATAAGCTTTTGAACTATGAAACAGACCTGGAAGTTCAGAAAGATATTTTAATGAATTTCAGCAAAACTGCTATGTATGATTTTGTTCAGGAATCACCAAGAAGCGAAAAACTCTCAGAATGCCGTTTATATGATGCTGATAATAAATTAAAGCCGATAAGTCAGATATATAATGTAAGTGAAGATTATGACCGCTCAAAATCTATAATTGATGTTTTATTTACACCATCCAGAGCTGCGCACAAGAAACACGATGATGAAGTATTGGCCGCCGCACAACAGGGCTTAGGCTTAGATATACCAGAGCAGGGGCCTGAACCAGAAAAACATATTTCATTCAACGACGTTTACGATGAGTGGAAAATTTCTGTTTTGCATGAGGAATGGGACCAAAAAGTAAAAGAATATTACTCAAATCAGTTATATCCAGAATTCCTTGAAGTTTCAGAATTAAGTTCTGCTCTTGCATGTGATAATCCCTCAAATGGAAAGATGCCTGAATCATGGACGATTATGCTTCTTCTTGCTATGACACAGTCACTTACTGCATGGGGACATTCAGATGTAACAAACAGAAATGCTATAAGATGGCTTTATTCTAAAGACTTGATTCAGAAATTCAGTGAAGGAATGGAACTCCAGAAACTGTATGATGAATACCTTGAAGTTTCAGAAGCAGATGAAAGTTATTTAAGACATTTTGAATGTCTTCTCCGTATATATAAAATACGAAAGGATTTTGAAAAGTTCTACAATCTGCTTTATAGATTACCAATGAAGCAGAATCTTGATGATATCACACAGTTCCTGGTAACGTCTTCAGATCCTGAACTTTCTGGAATGGCGATAAAGCTTTCATCAAGCAAGAAAAGCTTAAAACTTGGTATCTCTCTTTTAATCCGTGATTTGATAAGATGCGGATTCTGGAAAGAATACTTTGAAGACGAAGACATTGAAAAACTTTATAAGTTTGCTTATATGCCAAAGAAGATAGTACTGAATAGTATGATTGATTTGAATGATAATGCAGAATCTCAGCAGATTTACAATGAAATACTAAATCAGCTTCCAGAAGATGACTATAAACAGAAATTCATATGCGATTTTGATTTACCATTCATTATTTTAGGAAAGAACTGGAGCTAATAATGATAACTATTGATTCCAAAGTAAAACATGCAAAACTTGGAATAGGAACTGTTGATGCCGTAAAACCTGATTTTGCAATTGTTACATTCGAAAGTGGCGATACATTAAAATGCCCGTTTGATGAGCTTTCAGAAATGGAAGATATCAATTCTGCCATTCAAAAGGCTCCAGAAACGGATTCAGACAAAGTAATTGCAAAAGCTCAGGCAGCTTTGATTGAAACAATTAACAATAGATGGGGTGTTTTTTCCCGTTCTGCAATAGACCTTTTACCTCATCAGCTTTGGGTTTGTAATCAGGTTTTAAAACAGTGGCCGGTCCGTTATCTTGTTGCAGATGATGTAGGTCTTGGAAAAACAATAGAAGCAGGTCTCATTATCTGGGGGTTAAAGGAAGCACGTAATATTCAGCGTATTCTCATTCTTGTTCCGGCTCCGCTTACAGGACAGTGGGCAGACAGAATGGAAGCACAATTCGATTTACATTTTTCTGTGTTTACTTCTGAATCAATGAATGCCGGTGGTAATCCATGGAAAGGTTCTCCTAAATATGTAATAGTTTCGGCTCCAACCATGCAGTTGAATTCAACAGAAGCTCAACAGGAACGACAAAAAAAACTGTTTGAATCGGAACCATGGGATTTAGTAATTGTCGATGAAGCCCATCACATGAATGCAGCAGATAACGACGGACAGACTCTGGAATATCAACTTTTCAAAAAATTAAATGATGCAAAGAAAGTTATTTCTACGGTTTTCTTTACAGGAACTCCTCACAGAGGTTTCAATTTCAGTTTCTGGATGCTTATGAAGCTTATTGCACCTCAGGAATTTGATCCAAGACTAAATACAAAAGAGCAGTATGCTCGCCTTTCAAAATATTTTATACGTAACAACAAGGCTAATACCGTAGATATGAACGGTAAAAAGCTGTTTCAGCCTATAAACACCAGGGCAGAAGAATTTACTTACACCCCTGAAGAAGCAGAATTTTACAAAGAAATGTCTTCTTTTATTTCTGAAGGAAAAGCATATTCTCAAACTTTGTCAGGACAACAGTATAGCCAGGTTCAACTTGTACTTATAGCACTTCAGAAGCTGGCCTCAAGTTCTATTTCTGCCGTAAAAGGTGCTTTGATTACCCGTAAAAACAATCTTCTTGCAGAGCAGAAGAAGGCAGAAAGTGATGAAACAGCATTTGATGACCTGCTTGATGCAATGAGCGAAAAAGATTTTGAGCAGGCTGCTAATAAATCAAAAGATTTAAAGTTCATTCTTATGCAGGATGAAGTAAAAAATCTTGATGCTCTTATAGAACTTGGCAATAAAGTAACACACGAAAGCCGAATAGACCGTATTATCGAAATAGTAGAAAAAGACTATAAAAACGATAATGTTCTTTTCTTTACAGAATACAAAAAGACACAATCTCTTCTTATGACAGAACTCATGAAAAAATGGGGTACAGACTGCGTAACGTTTATTAACGGAGACGACATTTTAAAAGATGTTGCTATGCCAGATGGTTCAACAAAGCGTTTTGATAAACGTAGGAAAGATGCTGCTAAAGAGTTTAACGAAGGAAAAGTTCGATTCCTTATTTCTACAGAAGCAGCTGGCGAAGGTATTGACCTGCAGCAGAATTGTCATGTCTTGATTCATGCAGATTTACCATGGAACCCAATGCGGCTTCATCAGCGTGTAGGCCGTATTAACCGTTATGGTCAAACAAAGGCTGTTGATGTAGTAACTCTAAGAAATCCTGATACCATAGAATCCCTTCTCTGGAACAAACTGGAAACAAAACTGGATAATATTCAGATGGCATTCAGTGCCGGAATGGATGATCCAGAAGACATGATGCAGATGGTGCTTGGTATGAAGAGCAGTAAGTTCTTCCGAGATATTTTTGCAGAGGGTGTAAATCAAAAGAAAGAAAATGTATCCAGTTGGTTTGACAGCCAGACCCAGACCTTTGGAAACCAGGATGCAATAGAGACAGTAAGAAGCATTGTAGGAAACTCTGCAAAGTTCAATATAAAAGACTTAAAAGGTGTACCAAAAGTAGATCTTCCAGACCTGGTACCATTCTTCAAAAAGGCTCTAAGTCTGAACCATTCAAGACTTTCATGTTCAGACGATACATATTCATTCTTATTGCCCAAAGCATGGGTCAAAGATGCTCCGTATGGTTCTGCGTTAAATTACAATGGACTGGTGTTCCGAAGAAAACTTAATAAAGGTGAAAAACCAGAAAATATAGCCGGAGTAGGATTTGTCTGGTTTGATAAATGTCTTGATTTTGCATCAGGTCTTGATGAGTGCGCAGCCACAATTGCTGGTTCAAAATCATACTTTATTTACAAAGTATATGACCAGAAAACATATTCAGACCTGCGTATTACAAAAGACCTAGTAATTATTTCTTATGATTCAAATACCGGAAACGCAACACGTCTTGAACAGGATACTGCTATAAAAGAGATGAATAATCTTTCAAGCGGGAAACCAGAATTAAAATACCTTGCTGAAGTACCAGAAAAGGTAGATACCATGGTTAAAGAAATTTTGCCTTCATATGGTTATTCTCTTCCTGCAATGGAACTGCAGATTGCTTTATGTGGAAATGTGTAAAAATAACTATATTTTCACTGTAAAAACGTGTAAAACTATATTCTTAGCATTTGCAAAAACGTGTAATTTTCTCAAAATAAATGGTGCAAAAATGTGTAATCTGTGCTAGAATAAAATAAGGAATATGTATCGTAAAGCATTAGACGAATTAAAAGATTGGAAAGTCTCATCAGGAAGAAAACCTTTAATATTAAAAGGAGCAAGACAGGTTGGAAAAACCTGGCTGATGAAAGAATTTGGTAAAGAATGTTATAAAAAGACCTTCTATTTTTCTTTTGATAAAGAAGAGTCTCTTCATGATATTTTTAAAGTAAATAAAGATCCATACAGAATTATTGAAAGTCTTGGAACGATTAGGGAAGATAAAATACTTCCGGAAGAGCATTTAATTATTTTTGATGAAATACAGGAATGCCCGGAAGCACTTAATACTCTAAAGTATTTTAATGAAGAAGCAAATCAATATCATGTCATAGCGGCCGGCAGTCTGTTAGGTACGCTCCTTGCGCAGCCAATGAGTTACCCGGTTGGAAAAGTAAATCTTTTAAATATATATCCAATGGATTTTGAAGAATTCTTAAATGCTTTAGCACCAGGCCTTTATAAATACATAACAGAAACAGCTCCAGAAGATATATTAAAGATTCAGCATGATAAGCTGATTGAACAGTACAGAAATTATCTCATTGTAGGCGGCATGCCTTCCTGTGTTTATTCCTGGATGACAGAAAAAAATTCCGGTATTGTTCTTAGACTTCAAAAAGAACTGCTGGAGTTATATGAAAATGATATTTCAAAACACAGTGGCAAAATCAATGCAGGAAGAATACTGCTTGTTTTCAGAAGTCTTGTAAGCCAGCTTTCTAAAGAAAATGAAAAATTTATTTATGGATGTGTAAAGCAAGGTGCTCGGGCAAGAGAATTTGAAGAAGCAATAGAATGGCTTGTAAGTGCAGGACTGGTAATTCGAATTTATGATGTTACAAAACCGGAACACCCGCTTAAAGCATTTGAAGATTTATCCAGCTTCAAACTGTTTTATTTTGATGTAGGTCTTGCAAAATGTGCTGCAGAAGTAACAAACGAAGCAATTATTCTGAACAAGGATTTTCAGTTCAAAGGACCTCTTACAGAAAATTACACTGTACAGCAGCTCAGAACTCTTTTTGATGCAGCGCCTCATTATTACTCTCCGGACAGAAATTACGAAGTTGATTTCCTTTTGCAGAACGGCATGCAGATTATTCCTGTTGAATGTAAAGCAGGTGGAAATGTAACATCTGCAAGTTTTAAGAGATACAGAAGGGAAAACAATCCGGAACTTGCAATCAGATTTTCCACACTGGAGTATAAGAAGCAGGAAGATATGGTAAATGTACCTCTTTATTTAGCAGGTCAAATTAAAAGACTGGGAGCTGAAAAATGATAACAAAAAAACAGCTTTCATTTATTGACCTGTTTGCAGGGGCGGGGGGACTCTCCGAAGGTTTTATACAGGCCGGCTTTACTCCAGTTGCACACGTAGAAATGAATCCCTACGCCTGCCAAACTCTTGAGACACGTGCCGCATATCATTATCTCAAATCCCAGGGAAGAGAAGCTCTTCAAAGTTATTATGATTACGAACGTGGAATCATTACTCGAGAACAGCTTTTTGAACAAGTTCCTCAGGAAGAGCGCGAAAGTGTAATTAATAAAGAAATGTCTTCAAAAACGGCTAAGAGCATCTATCATAAGATAGACCATCTTATGGAACACAAGGGCATAAATCATGTGTCGGTGATCATCGGTGGTCCGCCGTGCCAGGCATATTCTTTGGTAGGAAGAGCACAAACAAATCATATGCTGCGTCCAATGGAAGAAGATCCTCGTAACGAACTTTATAAACAGTATGTAAACTTTCTCAAAAGATATGAACCGGAAATGTTTGTATTTGAAAATGTCCAGGGAATAACTTCTGCCAGAAACGGCGAAGCTTTCGCTGATTTACAGAGGGAATTAAACCGGATTCATTATACTTTCGAGTGTCATATACAGAATGCCCAAACATTCGGTGTAATGCAGAACAGAAAACGTATGATAATTATAGGCTGGCGTCAGGGAACAGAACATTTTTACCCGGAATTTGAACAGCAGGAAATTCATTCGGTTGTATGGGATTTACTTTCTGACTTACCGCAGGTAGAACGCGGTGGCCAGGCTTTTGAATATGCAAGTCCTTATGATGAATCCAGCGCATATGTAAGAGCACATAACCTGCGTACAGAAGATGATGTGCTTACTTTACATAAAGCCAGAATTCATAACGAACGCGATGTGGAAATTTATAGAAGAACTATAAATGCCTGGTTTATTAATCATGCACATCAAAGGCTACATTATAATGAACTGCCAGATGATTTAAAAACTCATCACAATCAGACTTCCTTTGTGGATCGTTTTAAGGTAATAGAGGCAGATACAAATGCATGTCATACAGTACTGGCTCACCTGGCAAAAGACGGCCACTATTTTATTCATCCGGATATAAATCAGTGCAGGTCAATAACAGTAAGAGAGGCTGCAAGACTCCAGACATTCCCTGATAACTACTACTTTGAAGGGAATCGTTCTGCCCAGTTTACGCAGATAGGAAACGCGGTTCCGCCAATGATGGCATATGGAATAGCACAGCAGATAATGCAGCAGCTTCGTGGTGAGCAGCGAATTATAGCTGCTGGAATAATAAATATAGAAGGAAACGAAGAAATTCCGCAAAATATATACATCGGTGCCGCTATTTGACACTTTGATGTGGTATAATCAAGGAAAAAGAAAGGATATTATAGATGGAAGAAATAAAAATAGAAAAATCAGAAGACAGATTAGATCCAAAGGTTTTCCGTCTTGGAGAGTTGTTTTGTGGCCCAGGAGGTCTAGCATGGGGAGCTACAAACGCTAAAATAGAGAATCCGGAATATAAAATCGTTCATGAATGGGCTAATGATTTTGATAAATCAACTTGTGATACATATTTTAGAAATATATGTAAAGGTGATGAGTCAAAAAAATCAACCGTAATTTGTCAGGATGTCCATACTCTCAATATCGAAAATCTATCACAGATAGATGCACTCGCATTTGGTTTTCCTTGTAATGATTTCTCTGTTGTAGGAGAACAAAAAGGCTTTGAAGGAAAGTATGGTCCGCTTTATTCTTATGGTATTAAAGTTCTTAATAAATTTCATCCTTACTGGTTCCTAGCTGAAAATGTTGGAGGCTTGAAAAGTGCTAATGAAGGAAAAGCCTTTGAAAAAATTAAGGAAGACATGATAGGAGCAGGGTATAAAATATATCCAAATCTATATAGATTTGAAGAATATGGTATTCCACAAGCAAGACATCGAGTCATTATTGTTGGTATTAGAAGTGACTTACCATTTGAATTTAAGATACCATCTTCTAAACAGTATAAAATGAAAACTTGTGAAGAGGCTATCAATAATCCTCCGATTGAAAAAAATTCTCCAAATAATGAATTTACATCTCAATCAAATCAAGTTATTGAAAGACTAAAATACATAAAGCCGGGAGAAAATGCGTTTACCGCACAGTTACCAGAGCATTTGAAACTCAATGTAAAAGGTGCAAAAATAAGTCAGATTTATAAAAGACTTGATCCAACAAAACCTGCCTATACAGTTACGGGTTCTGGTGGTGGAGGAACTCATATTTATCACTGGAGTGAGAATAGAGCATTAACAAATCGGGAAAGAGCAAGACTCCAAACATTTCCTGACGAGTATATTTTCGAAGGATCTAAAGAGTCCATTCGAAAACAAATTGGAATGGCAGTTCCATGTGAAGGTGCTAAAATTATCTTTGAGGCAATTCTTAAAACTTTTGCAGGGATTCCTTATGAATCAATAGAAGCAAATATAAAGGAGTAGCATACTATGTCATTTGTTAATACAAAAGATGATTTTAATAAGATGGATAGAAATTTTTCTAAACATGATGAGAAAATAACTGCATATTCTACAAAACCTGATTTATTTCAGATTAGTACCTTTACTTCAGAAGATAATAAAAATAGTGGACATGCAGATCAGTGCATTCAATTTGATATACGTGGATTGAAAGATTTAATTTCTATCATTCAACACGAGTATCCAAATCTCACTGGAGAAAATAAAGAACAGTCTTTTGAAGTATCATTACTTGATGGGGATAAAATTAGATATTGTTTCCGATGGGGCTTTTCACCTGATGGAGTAACCCTAAGAAGTGAGTCCAGAACAGGAAATGAAGCTTATATAGCATTACCACAGGATATATACGAATCTGATTTTTATCCACCAAGTCCAGAAAAATTTTCAATAAAAACAGATGATGGAAAAACTTTTATATTTACAAGAGCTCAAAAAGATGAAAATGGTCAAGCTCTAGAAACAACAAAGGATAATGAACAAGAAGGTAACAAAGAACTTGGCAAATATATTAGATTCCGTCTTGGAATTGAATCTGGGAAACCAATCACAAAAGAAGATATTATAAAATATGGAAATGATAAAATCTTATTTACAAAAGATACCGAAGGAAATTATTTTTTAAGTTTTAAACCTGGAATAAAAATAGAAAAACAACCTCTTATTCTTTATGGACCTCCAGGTACAGGAAAAACCTACAAAATGCAAAACGATTATATAAGCAAAATTTCAAAAGAAAATCGTTTTGTTACCACTTTCCATCAGTCATTCAGTTACGAAGAATTTGTAGAGGGCTTAAAACCTTTTATTCCAGAAGGGCAGACCGATGTTCAGTATCGTGTTGAACCAGGAATTTTCTATCAAGCTTGTAAACAAGCAGCTCTTCTTGCAGGTTATACATCTTTAGATAAATGTCTTGAAGATTCTGAAGCAAACCGCAAACTTAAAATGAAAGAGGCCGTTGATAATAAGAAGGTAGTACTTCTTTGTATTGATGAAATTAACCGTGCAAACGTTTCTTCTGTATTCGGTGATTTGATTTCTCTTGTTGAAAGTTCAAAACGGCTTGGTGCCGAATATGAAATGACTGCAAAACTGCCTTACAGCAAAAAAGATTTTGGAGTTCCTGCAAACCTTATGATTATTGGAACCATGAATACTGCTGACCGTTCAATTCAGCTTTTGGATTCAGCTTTACGCCGCCGATTTAAGTTTGAAGAGCTTTTACCTGATTATAAATGTCTTCATGATAAGAACGAAAACGAAAATGCAGAAAACATATTACGTAACATTAATAATCGTATTCGTGCACTTCTTGATAAGGATCATCAGATTGGTCATTCATACTTTATAGGAAAGAACAAAGACCTTGAAATTCTTAATGTTATGAAAGAAAACATTATTCCTCTTTTGGAAGAATACTTTTATAACGAGACAGACAAAATCCGCAGGGTTCTTAATGAAACTGATGAGCTGAAAGATGCAGATTCTCATTCTACTGATTACTTCTATGTTCTTGATGAAGATGCAAAAAATGCAGTGGGCGATACTGATGACTTTAATGAAGAAAAATCTTATTACAAATTGAACGATGCGTTAAAAGATGTAACTTCAGAAGAAGCTGCTAAAAAGTTCCTTGTACATCTGGAAAAATAGCCCATGAAAAAGCAGAGTCTGGTTGTTATTCATGAATTTGGTACTCTCATAAAAAAGGATGAAAAAGTCTTTCTAAATGACAAAGAAGACGAGGTTGAACTTTCAGAAATAACCTTTAGTAATCTTTGGGACTTTATTCTTGAAAATAAAACATCAGATGACCTTGAACAGGTAATGTCTGTTCATAAAAAAAAGGGCAGACAGTATATAAAATGCAGCCGCTATGTCGGTACAATTCAGACAAAAGACGGCTGCACTATAGAAATTTTACCAAAAATCTTTGGATGTTCCAGCCGTTCTGACCAGGATATAAAAAAATCCCGAAAAGTGTTCCTGCACATGCTAAAGAACTTTCGTGATTCTGATTCAAAGTCTTTCCAGAATGCAAATCTTTCTACATCAGAAAACTTTCCGATTCTTGAAGTATATATTTCTAACTATCTATCTGAAACAGAAAACCTTCTGCGTACTGGTCTTAAAAAGAATTATACAAAGATTCAGGAAAATTCAGGCTTCTTAAAAGGTAGGCTGCTAGTTCAAAAACAGATAAGCAGAAATCTTACAGATAAAACTCATCTTCAGATTGAATATGCAAAATACCTGGAAAATATTCCACAGAACAGGCTTATTGTATCTACTCTAAATAAACTTGTTCAGCTCACATACAGCAATTCAAACAAAGCCCGTATCTACAAGCTGCTTGCAGTTTTCAGTGAAATACCAGAAAGCACCAATATAAATGCAGACTTACAGATAAGCCTTAGTGCTAACCGCCTTTTTGCAAGTTACGACAACCTAATGCACTGGAGCAGTCAGTTCTTACTAAACAGAGGTTTTACAACATTCAGTGGAAATCATGTAAACCAGTCTCTTTTATTTAGTGCAGAAAAATTGTTTGAAAGCTATGTAGCAGCTTTATTTAAAAGTTATACCAGAAGACATCCCGGTTATAATGTTTATACCCAGCACAGAAAATACTATCTTGTTGATAAGCACAACAAACACGGAAAGTTTCAGATAAGGCCTGATATTTTTGTTGAATCTGCTGATAAATCTGATTTTACTTCTTATGAAAACATAATTCTTGATACCAAGTGGAAAATTATTGACGAGAACAAACCCGATAAAAACTACTTTATGAGTATCTCAGATATGTATCAGCTTTATGCTTATGGGCAGAAATATTCATTAGGAGAAGGTTACTTTTATGATGTTCATCCAAGGCTCGTTTTAATTTATCCGGCTACGGAATCATTTACAAAAGAATTACCTGCATTCTTTTATGAAGAAATAAAAAGAGAATTTGGACTAAGACTTACTGTTGTTCCTTTTAATCTTTCTAAACTAAAACAGAATGAAATTGATGAGCAGATAAAGACTATTCTTGAATCTGCTAATAAGAATGAACTTTCGGATGGAAAAGAGTATTCACGTGAGAATGTAATTCTTTCAGAACCATCTGAATATCCATCTCAAATAGATATGGAAAAACATAATTCCCGCTATATGATGTTTGGATATGTTAAATCTGCAGAACATTTAGAATGGATAAAGATGACCCATTTGTATAATGTTCGCATGGGTAGCAGACCTGGAGCTCTAACAGATGAAGAAGTCTGGATTAATCCTTCAAGAATTGTATTGTATGACCGTGAAGGAAATTCATGGCTTTGTACAGTAAACCAGTCAGAAGAAATTTATGCTGATTCTGGCAAAATCGTAAAATTAGGCTATCCAAATCCTCAAAGTGATTATTATAAGTTGTTCAGAATACAGGATATTAAAGAACATGGAAAAATATCTTGAGAGGACTTGAACACTAAATATAAATGCTATGGTGATGAAAAACGTGGAAGACCAATCTTTGTAAGATATTAAAGGAGAAAGCGGTATGACAGAGCAGGAAAAAAAGCTTTACAATAATTTTAAGCAGGCCCAGGTACGCCAGCAGATTTTAGATGCAGTACGTGAAGATTTAATCGGCCCGCGTGCCGACGGTAAACCGCTTACCGAAGATCCAAGTAAGACTTATATCGCGGGGATATTGTTTCCGAGTGATACAGATTTTTCTGAAGAAGAAGATTTTGACCGCGGACAGGATATTGAAACCTTAGCAGATGATGAACATCAGACAGAAGACGGTGAATCTGAAGTTATTTATGAAGAAACAGATGATGTTCAGAGAAAAAAATTTAAGAAGCCAAGTTCTCTTGGTGTTTCATGCTATGTTCATAAAGCAACAAAAAAAATTCAGGCGACAGTAAACTGGGGCTCATATAATGCTGTTGAACTTGCTCTTCCTGCCACACAGGAAGCTCAGGAAACTGAAGGAGCAGACCAGGATAAGGATTCAAAAAAGAAGCCTAAAAAATTTGAATATTACAGAAAACAGAATACAGAAACAATAGAAATAGATTTTGATTCAGTCGCTACAACCCATCGTGTTCCATTAAAGACAAATCCAAAAATCTTTCTATATATAATTACCAGAATACTCGAAACCGGCTACAGGATGGTAACTGTATATGTTCAGAATGCTGATAAACCGGGGGCAAAAGTTCCTGAATGGCAGAATACAATGTACCAGACAGAACTCATTCTGAATGGAATTGATGGTGCTGACAGTTTTATTGCCGAATACATTTGCCGTAAGAATGAACTTGATGACGAGTTTTATTATAAGAGCCGGCCAGTGTTTGCCAGAGGCCGACAGTGTGCTGCGGTATGGAATTACAAATGCACAGGAACCGCTATTAACGAAGTTCGCAGCAGCTTTATTCCAGATTATGAAATTGCAGGTGTGAAAGCTGAAATTGAAGAAATAGAAAAATATTCTTTCTCTGCTTATAAAATGAAATTCCCAGATAATAAAGAATGGACTTTTGAGCAGCTTAATAAACTACTTTCTATGTACGAGAAATGGGTAAATAAACTTCCTTCAGAAGGAATTAACCAGGAAACATACAATGCTATTATTGCTAAATGTAATAAAGCATTAGAAAGAATGCGAATGGGAATTGAACTGCTTTCTTCTGATGAAAAGGCATTTAAAGCTTTTCTTTTTATGAACGAATCAATGTATCGTCAGCGTGCAATTGCAGAATATGCAAAAATACAGGGAAATAACATTAAAAATGAAGTTATGCTAGATTCAGAAGGGAAACCACGTCATCTTCTGGAATGGAGACCTTTCCAGATTGCATTTATTCTTCTTAATCTTACAGGTATAGCAGATAAATCTTCAGATGATAGAGAAATAGTAGATTTGCTTTACTTCCCGACTGGTGGTGGTAAAACTGAGGCATATTTAGGTTTGATAGCTTTTACCGTGGGACTTCGCCGTTTATCTGCAAATGAAAATGACACATATAATAAAGATGGTGGAGTTACAGTATTTCTGCGTTATACATTGAGACTGCTCACAACACAACAGAGAGACCGTCTTTTAAAACTCATAATTGCAATGGAAACTATCCGCAACTCTTATGAAAAGAAAGGAACTCCAATTTTTGGTACTGAACGTATTTCAATTGGATTCTGGGTCGGAGGGCAGCTTACTCCAAACGATTTTACAGAATATAAGGACGATTTTAAGAAGAAAAAGTTTATGAGAATGGTTTCAAGCCAGCTCGTAAAATGTCCTTATTGCGGTAGACCTCTTACAGCTGATAATTATCATGTAAATACGGATGACGAAACCATTAAGATTTACTGTTCAAATCCAGATTGTCTTTATACAGAAGCTAAAAAAGTATCTTTGCCAGTCTATCTAGTAGACCGAGAGATTTACCGCAAATGTCCTACCGTCATTATTTCAACAGTAGATAAATTTGCACGACTACCGTGGGATGAAAAAGTAGGTCTTCTCTTTGGACATGCAAACAGAAAGTGTTCACGACATGGGTATCTTGCCGTGGGAGAAGACCATGCTAACAGTCACAATAAAGCGCCAGGACTTCCAGCAGCAGAAGTCACAGAGTGCAGACCTTTTTATCCGCCGGAGTTAATTATTCAGGATGAGCTGCATTTGATTACAGGTCCTTTAGGAACAATATATGGTGGATACGAAACTGCAATTGAACAACTTTGTACGATAGATGGATATAAGCCTAAATATATTGTTTCGACTGCTACTATAAAGAATGCAGGCGAGCAGATCAAAACTTTGTATGGACGAACTGAATTTGCCCAATTCCCTCCTAGTGGTACGGATATCAGAGATTCATTCTTTATGAAAGAAATTGATTTACCTGAAACTCCGCCTGCAACCGCAGATGAAAGTATACTTTCTGCAATGGTTTCAAAAAAACAAAAGCCTTTCCGTGAATATGTGGGAGTCTGCGTTCCAGGACAATCTGTAAAAACAACATTAATCCGTTTGTATTCTGCTATTTTACAGAAAGCAAGTGAGTTGTCAAAAACTCCAGAATATGAAGATTATATCGATCCGTATTATACTTTAATTGGTTATTTCAACAGTATCCGAGAATTAGGAGGTGCAGTGCGCCTTCTTGATGATGACATTGTTAAACGAATTGATCATCTTATAGATAAGTATGGCTATCAGACTCACCGTTATATGAGCGTTTATAGCAAGAAAGAAATCACATCTCGTATAAAATCTTACGAAATTTCTGAAATTCTGGAAAACCTTGCTAAATCATACAAGAAAGATGCTGAACGACAGGATTGTTATGATGTCGTAATTGCAACCAATATGATTGCAGTTGGAATGGATGTAGACAGGTTGGGACTTATGGTTGTTCTTGGACAACCAAAACAGAATGCCGAATATATACAGGCAACAAGCCGTGTTGGACGACAGTCTCCAGGTCTTATTTTTTCTCTATATAATCCATACCGTCCAAGAGACTTGTCTAACTATGAAAATTTTGCCGGATTCCATTCTCAGATGTACCGCTATGTAGAAGGAACAACTTCAACTCCATTTGCAGCCAGAGCAATAGACAGGGATTTACACGCTCTTGTCATTGCGTTAATACGTCTTATGTATGAAAAAACAGCATCTAATGCTGCTGCCATTTTAGATTTATCTGATTCAGAAATACAAAATACAGTTCAGGCAATTCTTAAAAGAGTTGATATTGTTGATTATACAGCTCATGACGAAGCTGAAAAAGCACTAACCAGTTTTATTTCAACCTGGAAAGAGCTTGCTGCCCAGGGAAATCTGATTTATCACACAAGATATAAAAAAGATACTCAGCAGAGATTGATGTCATATTATGGACTTGAACCAACTGGTTATAAAGAAAAACCAACATTGAACTCAATGCGTGATGTTGAACAGAGTGCAACTGTTTTTTTATGGGAGAATAACTAATGGCTTTTAATGAAAAACTTGCAGAAGTTAGACCTAATCAGTTTATTACAACGTTTGGACCAGGAGCTATTCTGGATTCAATTAATGACTCTTTGACTATTCTTGATACAAAATACTGGGATCAGAACAGTAAAGGTGATGAAATATTTGATGCACGTCTGGCTAACTACCTTCATGTTCATCATTTCTACAAACCAAATACGAAAGATTCAAAGAATAAAGAAGGTAAGCCATATGGATTACCTGCCGTTTCCTTTCCTTCTTATCATGTCTGTTCCAATCCAAAATGTCAGAATCTTTTTGATATTCGAAAAGACGGGAATTTTGATTTAGAAACATATAAAAAATTTCCAGGAGAAGTTATCTGTCCGAAATGTAAATCAAAGTTTTTCAAGGCTTTCCCAGCAAGATTTATTACCATCTGTCCGAACGGACATATGGATGATTTTCCATGGAGCGAATGGGTTCATAGTGGTGGTAACTGCGATGGAGATTTAGTTCTTCAGACATCAAGAAAGAATTCAACTCTTGGTGAACTGTGGGTAAAATGCACAAAATGTGGGGCAAGCCGTTCAATGCTTGGTGCATTAACTGCAAAGTTCACATGTACAGGCAGATTTCCACACAAGCCAGGTGAGAAATTCAAAAAATGTAATTGTGATGCTATTGGTTCTCAGAGGGGTGCTTCAAATGTTTACTTTGGAGTAACAAGAAGTGCTATCTCAATTCCGCCTTGGAATGATGAGATTTATGATTTAATTATGGCTCATATTCAACAAATAGACTTAGCTCGTAAAATGCCTGATGATACCTCAAAAAACATGGTACTGCAAACTGTTGTCGACAGTTATTTCAAACCAAAAGGATATACTCGGGAACAGTTTGATAAAGCTCTTGCAACAATGGACTCTGATACAAAAGAAAAGAAAGAACTAAAAGAACTTGAATATCAGACAATTGTTAATCATCAGAAAGTTGCTCTTAAAAAAGAATATCCATATTTTAAGGCAACCGAGGAAGAATTGTATTCTGGTCTTGATAAGTTTTTCTCGAGAATGATTTTAATTCATAGATTACGAGAAGTAATGGTTCTTTTAGGATATACACGAGTTGTTTCACCTGAGCCAGAATCAAGTGATGATGCTCATACTTGCCGTCTTTCTATTGATGATGATGACAAATGGCTCCCGGCGACAGAAATTAATGGTGAAGGATTCTTTCTTGTTCTGAACGAGGATTATCTTAAACAATGGTTAAATATAAAAAAAGTTTCAGAGCGTTCAACGAACTTTGCTCAGTCATATAATGAATATACAAAGTCTAGAGGCTGGCAGAACATGAAAGCTCGAAATGCCGTCTATGTACTGCTCCACACACTGGCTCATATTCTTATTAAAGAAATGGCAATGCAGGCAGGATACTCTTCATCTTCTATGCATGAACGTATTTATGCAAATGAAGATATGCATGGTCTTTTAATTTACACAGGAGCAGCCGATAAGGAAGGATCTCTAGGGGGTCTTGTTCAGCTTGGTAAAAAAGAAAAATTCTTTGGCCTTTTAAAAGGTGCTCTGGAGAATGCATTAACCTGTACTACAGATCCAGAATGTCTTGATAAAGAACCAGATTCTGAAACTATCAATGGTGCAGCTTGTCATGCCTGCTGTATGATTTCTGAAACAGCCTGTGAAAATGGAAATAGAATGCTGGACCGCTCTCTTGTAGTTCCACTTCCAGATCACGAAGAAATGGCATATTTCAAAGACTTCTTTTAATAAGGTTTGCAGATGATTAAAGAGGATGTAAAGAACAACTATCTTTCGTATGAGATTGAGCAGTCGATTAAAGCGTATAATCTAACGACGAATGAAAGTGTGTTCTCAAAATCAATAGAAGAACTCAAAAAGGCTTTTCCTTCATGTAACGAAGAAGAGCTTTATAAAATCCTTAATATAAGTCTGCAAATTTATAACAACAAGAAATCAGATAAAAGCAAAATTGTTTTCACCGGTCCAACTTCCTTTTTGCTAAAACAAACAAAAATTTGGGACGAAGTAAAAACGATGCTTAATCAGGCCGAAAAGAGTATTACTCTAACCGGTTATTCCGTATCTGATTATTTTGACGAAATGCAGGAGCTTCTGATTCAAAAATCTCTACATGGCGTTTATATAAATCTTTATTTGAATGATTTTGAAAAGCATGAAGAAGTCCTTAAACGACTTATAGCCTATAATACAGGTAACCAATTTATTCGCATTTTCAAATACATTCAGCCCGAAGATGACAAAATGGCTGCACTCCATGCAAAGATGATTGTGGTCGATGAATGCAAATCTCTGATTTCTTCTGCTAATCTTTCTTATCATGGTATGGAAGGAAACATCGAAGCTGGAATTTATATTGAAAGCGAAGAGAAAGCAAGGGAAATTGAAGAGCTTTTAAAGAATCTGAAACGACTAAAGGTATTCGAGGTTGTAAAATGAGCAAACATGTAACCTATGGTAAAACATTTGGCAGATTCTACGAAGCATACAGAATGTTCTGCAGAGACAATTCTGAGACAGGCAAGCCAACAGCAGAAACTCCTGCTATGTTCCAGGACTGGTTCTATGCCAATGTTGCAATGAGCATGGATGATGCAACTGCTATACAGCTTTTTCTTCGTGACCTGAAAGGCGAACTTATCCATGTTTATGTAAAAGATTCCTCATTATTTGACTTTCTTAAAGAACCTGAAATTCGTGACCTAGAAGGAATTAAAACCTATATCCGTGAAAATGGGTCTACTGTCACTCTTAATGAAGACAATAGCCTTGAAAATTTAACAACTGGAGTAAATTTTGGAATCTGCTTACACCTTCCAAAAGTAAGTCAGGGATATGTTTTTGCATATTCAATTTTTGATGAAACAAACGAACTGCGAATCTTTGTAAACCACGGAATGGAACAATATCATCTTTCCAGCAATGAAATAGCTGATAAAAAATCCATCGTTTATACGAACCCGGAAATCAATGAAATTACAAAGTTGGCATTAAATCTCATTTCATACATCTACTGTTTTCCAGAATGTCTTGTTGATGGTGCTCCGCATGATATAAAAACTCAGAATAATCATTATCTAAATACCTCTGAAAAAGTAGTAGAAGCCGGAGAACGAGCAGAAAATGGGGTAGTAATACCACATTTCCGTCGTGGATATTTTAAGCGATTAAGCAGCGATTTTTATAAGAATAAAAAAGGTCAGATTGTCTTTGTGCATGAGACAATTGTTAATGGTGTAGCGAAGACTTTGGAGTAGTGGTATATGAAATATTATTTGCTTCAAATAAAAGAAGGCCCTCATGGGGGACCTTTTTATGATACAGTAAATAAATGGATTTCCAATGGATATGCAGCGGTCTTTACACAAGATTCTCTAAACCAAATTGGAACAAATCCTGTATCTGCTGACGTAGAAAGTTTTATAGAAATATTTAAGACATCCAAGAATGATGACTCCATTATTCTTTCAATAGGCGAAGATGAAACTTCTACAGATTCCTTATACGTCTATCAGAAAGCAGGACCGCTTGAAGAAATAACTTCATTATCCGTCGATACAAATAATTATAAAAACTGTAATTATATAGATAATGTTATCGGATTTAAAATAAAGTTATTGAAAAAAATCAAAATTGTAGACTGTCCTCTTGTTCTTGCAACTATAAAGTCAAATACACGATTAACAATGGGAACATTCAAGAGTATAGAAGATCCAAAGGATCCGGAATCTCATATGAATTCATACTTTGGTAATATCAAAGCTTTGGAATTTATTCTTAAGAATAAGAAAGAAAAAGTTTCAGTAGATTCATTTGCCGAATATCTGGAATGCCTTTCTCCGATTGAATTTGAGACTCTGATTGCAAAACTAAAAGAGGAAGAGGGTTATTTTGTTCCAGCCTATAAAGGCGGAATGCTGAAGGATTATGATTTAATCTGCAAAAAAAACGGCCGACAGGAAAATATTCAAATCAAATTAAATCTGTCAAAAGATACCTACAATAAATATAAGAAAAAAGGCCTGATAATCTATTGTGTATCTAAATCAGAAAAGATAGTAGATCCTACAGTAACAATTTATGACTGGCAGGATATTGAAAAGCTGATTAATAAGAGTCCTAACACAAAGAAGTGGCTCAGCCAGACTTTGGATTGGGTTTATATCAAGAAAAATTAGGAGACATATGCCAGCAGGATGGAACCAGACTTCCGGAACATTCCGAGAAGGGGCTATTGATGAAGATACATTTTGGATGCTTTTTAATTATGTATTTTCTGATAGTTCGGCAAAGAGAACAACATATAAATTTGGTCTCATAAAATCGATTCTTGATAATCTTTTTAATAGTGAAGGTGAAGATTATTCTCTTTTTATCAGTTATGAAAACCTCTTCGGAAAATTCGCAGAAAATTACTGGAACCTGGTTACTAAATATCATTTAAGGCAGATGGTTCCCGATGGAAAAAGCGAATATTCCAAAATCGAACAGATATTCATGGCACTGATTGAAGAAGAACCTTCTTTTGCTGATATTCCATTCACATCAATTCCGGAACAAAAACGAAAATCCATAATAAAACAGGTTAGTGGTGATTGTAGAAGAAATGTAATTGGTGCTTTGCATAGAGATTTTCAAGAGTGTCTTTATGCTTTTGATTTGAAAGGCGAAGGACTTTATTTGAATGCCTATGCCTTTAATTTCATGCTCAAATATAAAGTAGAAATCGAGAAACTGAACTATTATTCATGGGCGAAATTTCTTGAAAAGATAAATGATGAATCTGTTGTGGTTAAGCTCCTGGACAAACTGGAACTGGCCACTCCTCAGAGAGATGATCTTTCTGTCTTCCGCCAGGTGCTTTATCAGGAATTTGAACAGGATACATGCTTTTATTGCGGAAAGAAATTACATGAAATTCATGTGGACCATTTTATTCCATGGAGTTTTATAAAAGAAGATAAGCTATGGAACTTTGTTTTAGCTTGTCCAACATGCAATATACGTAAAAGCAACAAAATTCCTAAAATGGACTATGTGAAAATAATACAAAACCGCAATGATAATTTGAGGAAACTAAATACAAGTTTTGTACAGAATCAGTTCAAAACATATAAACCTCAGCTAATTAGCGATATGTGGAAATATGCACAGAGCGGTGGCTTTGTTGTGATGTAGTAAGGAGCAGTATGGTTTACAAGTTCTATGATGTAGCGTATGTCAGCAAATCTCACACAGAATATCTGCGCCGAATTATCAGCTACAATGAAGTTTTGAAGACGGATTTGATGATACATCTGTCTAAAATCTATGAGCAGGACAGGGCTTCGTTCCAGACTTTCGGCGACTTTGCTTTCATGGATACAACATTCCATGACCTTGAAAACAATAAACTGTTTGCCTATTTTGTTCCGAATTTTCATGAAGATGCTAAACAGGACTGGTATCTGAACAGTTTTAAGACAGAAGCACAAATTGAAGAGCTTTGTAATCCAGAAGAACCTGAAGAAGAAAAAGAGGAAGAGAAAAAGCCAGAAAAGAAGACAATCATTCAGGATGTAAAAACCTATTTTGACGAAACTCCACTCAATAATAAGAGCACAGTAAAGAATCTGCTTGATATTTACAGAAAGGAACATGCAGGGAACGACCAGCGCGATGGTGTTATTTTCGAACGTATGCTCACTCAGGCCATCATCGAAAATGACGTACCTAACAGCATCAACAATGATGAAGGTCTTCTGGATCTTATCTGCGTAGATGACTATTTTGATTCAGGAATCGACAGCATCTGTATACGCATTAACGGACACATCATCACTAGCCTTGATTTTCTAAACTTTATTATAGAAAAAGATAAGGCAATCCGCTCTGCCGAAATTATCCTGATTCAGTCTAAGTGCAAAGATAAGTTTGACCTTAAGGAAATAAGTACCTTTATTCTGGGTGTACAGAACTTCCTGGAAAGGGAATCATCAAGAAAACTGAATCCTAAAGTACAGTACTGGTTCAATATTAAAAATGAACTTTTGGAAAATGTCCAATACTGGACTGAAATGAGCCATATCGATATTCGGCTTTTCTATGCTGCTGCTAATGCAACTTGGACAAATTCAAGTGAAGTTCTGGGATCGTTTGAAACTCTGAAAAAGGCTGCAGCAAGATTTGAAAACGGAATTTATCAGATTGAATCTCCAGTTTTCATTGATGAAAAACGCCTTCAGAAGATTACGCTGAACGAAACGGAATCATATTCTGCAAAACTCGCTTTACAGGGAACGCCTCTTCAGCTTAGCGGCGATGAAGCCGTTATGGGATGCGCTGCAATCATCAACGCTACTGTTTTATTGGGCATTCTGATTGATGAAACTACAGGAAACCTGAAGCGGGGACTTTTTGAAGAGAACGTACGCGATTATCAAGGAAACACAAATGTCAATCAGTCTATTAAGGAAACCATTAAAACAGCACCAGAAAGTTTTATTCTGCGTAACAATGGTATTACGATTCTTGCAAGCCGCCTAGAATATCAGAATCTGAATACGGTGAGAGTTACAAATCCCCAGATTGTAAACGGGTGCCAGACCTGTAGTGTGCTATATTATGCTTACAAAGAAGGGCTAGATGTTTCTAAGGTTCAGGTATTTGCACGCATTATTTCAACAAACGAAAGCGAAACAATCAACTCTATTGTAAGTGCTAATAATAATCAGAACATTGTCCACGACATGATAAATGAAATCACAAAGGAATATCATAAGAAACTTGAACAGTTCTTCCGCGATTACAATGATGTAGCCGAAAGCCGCCATGTTTACTATGAACGCCGTTCTAAGTCTTTGATGAATGAGAATATCTGCGGTTATCAGAAGTGTACATTCCGTTCTTTGATTCAGAGTACAGTTGCAGTCTGGTTTGATGCTCCTTATGATGCTACAAATTCAGAATTCAAACTGATTACTATGTATAAAAATCAGATTTTCAGCGATAACCACAAGGAAATCTGCTATTATGCAGCGGCCAGTCTTTATTCGGCATATGACAAACTTCTTTATGAAAACAGGATTAATGCAAGCCTGAGAAGTGCTAAGCCAGCAGTTTGTTACCTTGTAAAACGTAGTATTTGTCCTGCGAAAATCTCTTTGAATGATACTGAAAAAACAGAAGAAGTAGCAAAGAAGATTCTTTCTCTCCTGAAAAATACGGATGAGATTCTTGAAGAATTTGAAAAGGCTCTGGAAATCTTCACAAAGGCAAAACATTTGTTCAAAGAAAAGAATAACAACAAGAATATGGGCGACTATCTGAGCAGTAGTAAAATCATGTCTTATATTCATGGGGCTGAGGCTCAGATAAACAATCAAAAAGAAAGCGAAGTCCAGGAAAAACAGATTGAAACTTTCAGCGGTAAGATAATCCGAATTGGCCGTGACCGAAACGGTTGTTCTTATATGTTTATTACCCGCGGTGATGAATCGATTTTCGCACACCAGAACTTTACCGATAATCTGACATTTACATCTTTGCAAACCGGTCAAACTGTGATTTACGAGCTTTCACAGGATAAGTTTGGCCGGGAAGTTGCGGTAAATGTAAGAAAATAGGCAGCAGGAGTAGGGAATAATGCCTTTCGTTGTCACCTTGTGGTGATAGAATGAGGGTTGTGAGGCTAAAATGAAAAAGACACTTATTTTGATTTCGATATTTATGATGACTCTTGCCAGCTGCTCTGGGAAAAATAAAACGGTAGATAAGGCTCCTGAAAAACAGACTGTAGGCTTGCAAAATCCGATTCATGAATCCTCTGCAGAAGAAATTACAGAACAGTTGAAAGTAAATTTTGCAGTCCCAGATGGCGCAAAAGATGTCCGATATTCAATTATCACAGGAAATCTCGCCCAGATGGATTTTATCTGGAACGATGCCGAATGTACTGCAAGAATCGAACATAATACCGAATCTGAAGATATATCAGGCTTTTACTACAACTGGTCAAACGAAACGCCATGTAATGTTGGTGAAAATACCGCTACTGTAAAATGGCAGATAACAGAAATTGGAGAAGTAGTGGGAATCTGTATCTGGAAAAACAGGACTTCAAACCTGACCTACAGCGTAAGCATGAAAAAGAATGCCGATAGCGAAAAACTAGCAGCCCTGGCAAATGCTGTATATGTTGAAGAAATAGCACCGAAGACCTTCAAAATGGTTTCAATGGCAGAAGGAATCGAGATTGCAAAGAAGAATCCCGATGCAATTATAGTCGATGTCCGCCGCGATGACGAATACAAAGCCGGCCACATTCCAGATGCTGTACTGCTCACAATGGAGACAATAACGGCTGAAACAGCAGCAAAAGTTCTGCCGGACAAGAACCAAATGATTCTAATTTACTGCAGAAGCGGAAGAAGAAGCAAAATCGCAGCTCAAAACCTGCTTGATTTAGGGTACACCAACCTCATTGAGTTTGGCGGAATTTTGGATTATAAAGGAAAGGTTGAGAAATAAAAAGAAAAAAATCTTTTGGTAAGGATTTATATTATGGAAAATACTGTAGCAGCAAAAATAGTTTCTATAGAAGAAGTAATGAATTTGAATCTTGAGATTCCCAATTATCAACGACCATATAGATGGGAAACTGAAAATGTCAGACAAATGCTTGAAGACATTCTGTATAGTATGGAATCTAAAAAACAGAATTACAGAATAGGAAGTGTTATTTTACATAAAGAAAACGGTATTTATTATATTGTCGATGGCCAACAAAGGCTTACAACTCTCTATTTATTAAAGAGTGTTTGTGGTAAAGAAATAGATGAGAAGTTAAAATTCAATCATATCGATTCATATACCCACATTAAAGAAAATTGCAAATTTATTGACACTTGGATAAAGGAGGCAATAAGTGTCTCAAAAGAAGACTTTTGGAATTATACAGCAAATTCATGCTCCTTTGTTCAAATAGATGTTACAGATTTATCTGAAGCATTTCAAATGTTTGATTCTCAAAATGGACGTGGTAAAGAATTAGAGGCATATAATTTATTGAAAGCTTACCATATCAGGGCTATGGAACAGAACAGCCAGGAAGAGAAGGTAAAATGTGATAAACAATGGGAATCTGCAACTTTATATGATGCAACACCAACCATAATTGGAGATGCAAATGGAAATATTGATGTTTTAAAGCAATTATTTGACGAACAGTTATATCGCAGTAGATTGTGGTCCAAAAGAAATAAAGCTAATAAATTTTCTAAAAAGGAAATAAAAGAATTTAAGGGATTCACCATTGATAAAAATCACTTAGCTCAATTTCCTTATCAAAATCCTCAATTACTACAATATCTGACGTCAAAATTTTATAAAAATGTATTAGAAGGTACTATTTCAACTCAAACCCGATTTACTTCTGGGGATGAAGAAAACATAAATCCTTTTGTAAATATAAATCAGAATATTGTAAACGGTAAACCATTCTTTGATTTTGTAGAAACTTACGCTGAAATCTATAAACGCATGTTTATTGATTTAGGGACTTACCAGCTCGCAGAGTTTAAGGGATTTTTCTATAAATATTGTCTAAACTATGGTAATAATGAGACAGAACGTTCTAAAGATTACGCATTTTATCCTAAAGGGAACGCATGTAGAAGTGGTGATTCATATTTAAGAGAATTATACAAATCTCTAGTATTTGTACTCTTTGATAAATTTGGAGAAAGAGGATTAAATAAATATTATAAAACACTTTATCGTT
Organism: uncultured Treponema sp.; assembly: GCA_946061765.1. Taxonomy (GTDB): domain Bacteria; phylum Spirochaetota; class Spirochaetia; order Treponematales; family Treponemataceae; genus Treponema_D. The sequence goes on along the minus strand of CAMGTC010000002.1, from coordinate 8,857 downwards.
TAGTTTACCTAAATAGATTAACAAAACGTCAGGTTAAATATAATTCTGTTGCGGAACTTCCTCATAAATATTTTGATATTATAAATCAAGCAAAGGATTTGGCAGATTTATCTAAATTGCAAACGACTTTAGAAAAAAAATTAGAGAATGAAAAAGCAAATTTAGATAATTTTTCTAATTTTAACAAAGATAAATCAAACATCATTATCAATTTTATAAAGGAAGGAAACAATGGAAACTGTTAATTTAGAAAAAAACATAAAAGAAATATTTGAAAGCGGAAAATATGTTGTTCCGTTATATCAACGAAATTATGCTTGGCGTAAAAATGAAATTGAACAGTTATTACAAGATATTTATGAAGCCTTTAAGAAAAATCCCACAGGTAATTATTTCATAGGAAGTCTTGTTGTTCTAAAACGCCAAAATGGTGATTATGAAGTAATAGATGGTCAGCAGCGATTAACAACGCTGTCATTAATTACCAAAATTTTTGGAATTTCAAAAAATCCATGCTTATTTTATGATTCTCGACCAGAGGTTGAAGAATTCTTTAAGGAGTTCTATAAAGCAGATAGTAATATTCAATGCTTAGATTATCCTCAAATAAGTCATTTGAAAAATGCTATTGAATTTATAGAAGATGCAAATTTAGATGCAAATAATACTACTCCTGTTACTATACATAAATTAACAGATAAAGCAGCCTTTATAGATTTCTTTGCAAATAATGTAATCTTGATTAGAGTCGAGATTCCTGGAGATACGGATGTTGCTTCATATTTTGAGATAATGAATAATAGAGGTGTCCAACTTCAGAAACATGAAATATTAAAATCCCTTCTTATGGCGAAAATAGATAACCAAGCAGATCAAAAGGAATTTGCATATATTTGGGATGCTTGTTCTCAAATGGATTCTCCTATTCAAAGAAATTTTAATACCGAATTAAGAAGAAAATACTTTGGGGAAAAATATGATGACTTTATATTTCCGTTTAAAGATTCACCAGAAGATAATATTCCAATTAATCAATTAAAGCCGTTCAGCATTTCTGATATACTTCAAGGAAAAGCAGATAATGGGTTGACAGATAATAAGAATGTGGATGATGAAGAGATTGAAGAAGAAGCCTCTGAATATAAATCCATAATTGATTTTCCAAATTTCTTGATGCATATCCTTAAATTAAGATACAAAACAAACACGAATGAAATTCAATTAAATGAAAAATATCTTTTAAAAGTTTATGACAGCATAGGTAATCAAATAGGCCCTAAAGATTTTATAAATACTTTATTATTTTGTCGTACAATTTTTGACCGTTTTATCGTAAAAACAATTTCTGACCAAAATGTAGAAGATGAAATTAAATGGACTTTGCACAAACCCACTAAATATGAAAATAGCTGGAAATACACCGGAACATTTGGAGATACGCTAGAACAGGATAGAATTGTAAAAGCTCTTTCTATGCTACAAGTTACTTTTAGAACAAGAATATATAAGAATTGGTTGCAAGATATTCTAAAATGGTTCTGGGAGGGCAAAAAAAATGTTTATATTACGGCAATGGAATATCAAAGTCTATTAGACAACCTCATTCTAAAATATTATGAAGAAAGAAAGTTCGTATCTTCTCCTATTCCAGAAAATGAAGATATTAACAAAAATAATTCATATTCTCTTGGCACAGATACGCCTCATTTCATTTTCAATTTCATAGATTATTTATATTGGGTAGACAATAAGAATCCAACCAATATTAATACAGAATATGATATCGAAAATTTCGATTTTAAATATTGGAATTCTGTTGAGCATCATATGGCTCAGGAATGGGCTGAACGAAATAAAGTGCCTGATAAGGATAACTATATAAATTGTCTTGGGAACCTGTGTTTAATAAGTAAAAGTTCTAATTCAAGATTAAGCGATAGAGATATAAAAGAAAAAGTCCAGACTTTTGGTAAAGGGAATTTAGGCGCAAAAAGACAAATCATGTATAAAATGTCAAAGGATTCTGAAGAAACTTATACATGGAATAAAGAAAAGATTAAGAAGCATTACAACAATATTATGCAATTAATTGAAAAAAGAGTTGATATTCTTAAAGTTTAATGACCTACTCCTCTTTTGAGTAGTCTATGGCTTGAGAACTATCGTTTCGTGATAGTTTTTAAAACTTTTTTAATCTTTCGACACTCTCAGGTTTTGATAGTTCAAATACATATAATTTCTTCTGGAGGCTAAAAATGGAAGACGAAAATGAAAATAAAGATATTGATCTTGAAATAAGTATGTTTGATTTCTTGAAAGGAAAGGAAGAACAGGAAGATTCAGATTTTTATAAGTCTATAAAAAATATAATGGTAAACACAATAGAATCTATTGATTCACGATTCAAATCTAAAACAAATAATTCAGATTTTTTAGAAACAGGCTTTTGTGGACTGGATTTACACAGAGGCGATTTGATCGTTATTGCCGCCAGGTCTTCACTTGGACAAACGGCATTTGCATTAAGTCTTCTAAATCAACTTGCATTAAACAAAAAAATACCTGTCGGTTATATAAGTTTAGGCTGTACAGAAGAAACTTCATTTGGAGGACACTTACTCTCTATTAATTCTGGCGTATCTATGATGAAAATTCGCTCAGGGATGTTAAAGGTTTCAGACTGTGAAAAAATCAATAAATCAGCTGAAGTTTTATGGGAATCACCTATTTATCTAATTAACGAACCTAACAGTAGTTTTAATACATTTGCATGGAAAACACAACTTATGATTGACAAGAATCAGGTTCAGTTAATTATTATAAATGGTTTTGAATTGTTTGAAGAACTTGTTGATTCTGAGAAAGAGGAATATAGAAACAATCTCGAATCGTTGCTAGAAAACTTGAAAAAGTTTGCAGTGGAGCAGCATATACCAATTATATTAGAAATAGAACTTCCCCCTGCAGAATCGGATACAGAACCTTCATTACAAGATTTCAAAAAATATATGATCATTCCTAGCATGGCAGATATGATTATTCTACTTAATCGAAGCAGAGAGAAAGAGGAAGAAGCACAATTTAACATTGTAAAGAACCTAAATGGATGGACTGGTACAGTAGATCTCACTTATAATCCGAAGACAATGTCCTTTAAGAAAGGAAGTGATGAATAATCGATTCACTATCACGAAATGATAGAAAGTAAGTGCTAAATTGAGAATTGCGTGGTATAATAAAATCAAATAGGAGCATTTTATGGACTTTTATGATGATGAAATAGAAGATGACTTTGAAGATGATTTCGATATGAGTGATTTCAATGGGCATTTAAAAGGTAAACGCTGTGACCAGTGTGGTTGTGAAGAAATATACTTCGATGGAGAACAGTATGAATGCTCAAATTGCGGAATGATCTGGCTCGATGAAGATGATATTGGAGATTACATTCCTGATGAATATGAAATTCATGACAACATGATGAAAGAAGTGCTCAAATCAGAAAAGAGACTATTTCAGAATTCCATTACAAAAGATAATCTCAAAATCTTGTTTAATCCCTTATCGCAATTCTTCAAAAATCAGGAAAGTTGTTATGATGAACCTGCTCCTGAAGTTCATTATCCTTATCTGTTATCTCAGGCAATGGCAGAACATGCCTCATACAAAACTGCAAAGAATGTTGAAGTTCCAGAGGGTATTACAGCAGCTGATAGAGAAAAATACTTCTACGGATTTATGCAGGATTATATGTCGGCAATTGGCGAATTACCTTATAAGCCAACACCAAAAGACTGGGCTCAATTTTTGAAAATTGATGAATCAGAAGTTCTGAACTTCTTCCCTAGCGGAGATCTGGATCTGGAACCATATATTGCACCAGAAATGGTAATCGATAATTTCTCTGTCATCTTCTCTAAAAAAATTAAAAATATTGATGATGATGCCTATGAAATGTGCAACGGGCCTATTAACATGGATCAGAGTTTTTCTATGTATCTATGCTGGAAGGATAGTAATTATGGCTTTATTATGAACCACTTTCTATCTGATGAGGTGAAAATTGCCAAGAAATACATTGAAGGATATCAGACTAAAAAGGCAGAATTCCTGCAGAATGCAAAAAATAAGAATCTATCTGTAATAGATACTATAATGCAGTTTGTCTATTATGCTTTCGAAGGTTCTTATATCAAATTATAAGAATAGACAGCAGGAATAATAATATGTCCATTCAGCACTTTTCAAAATCGCGTTACTGCTCTTGTATTCAGTGTCCAAAGATTCTCTGGCTTAAAGAACATCTTCCTGATGAGTTCGATGATAGCGTAGTAAATCAGGCCGTGCTTTCAACAGGAAATGATGTCGGAGACCTTGCAATGGGACTTTTTGGAGATTATACAGAAGTTCCATATTCAGAAAAGCTTGGGGATATGATTCCTGCTACTCAAGAGCTAATTGATAAAGGGGTAAAGAATATCTGCGAAGCTTCATTCAGCTATGACGGTTGTTTCTGCAGCGTTGATATTCTCAAAAATCTTGGAAACAAAAAGGTTGAACTCTACGAAGTAAAAAGTTCTACCAGCGTTCATTGGATTTATGAGCATGATGTATCATACCAATATTACGTGCTGACAAAGCTAGGCTATGATGTACAAAAAGTATGTCTTGTTCATATAGATACATCTTATGTACGTCACGGTGAACTTGAACTGGATAAACTCTTTAAGATTGTAGATTTAACAGAGACTGCAAAATCAAAACTCACGGAAGTAGAAGAGAATATCAAGAAGTTCCGTGAATATCTGAAGAGCAAAACAGAACCAGAATGTAACGTTGGTGGTCAGTGTTCGGATCCATATGAGTGCGGATACTGGACACATTGTGCGGTTGATATGCCAGAATCAGAAGAACCTACTGTTTGGGAAATTGCAAGTCTTCGAAAAAATAAAAAGCAGAGTCTCTATGATGAAGGGCTCATCACTTTTGAACAGTTGTATAATGCCGGAGCTTTGAAAGGAAAATATTTACAACAGGTAGAAGTTGAAGTACAGAATCTTCCGCCACAAATAGATAAAAAACAAATAAAGAACTTTGTAGGCACGCTATCTTATCCGCTTTACTTTTTGGATTTTGAATCCTTCAATCCGGCAATCCCTATGTATGACAACTCATCTCCATATCATCATGTAGTATTCCAATATTCACTACATTACATTGAAAAAGAAGGTGGAGAATTAAAACATAAAGAATGTCTTGCTTATCCTGGAAGCGACCCTCGCCGACAAATTGCAGAACAACTATGTAAAGATATTCCTCTTAATGTTTGTACAACCGCATATTTTATGGGATTTGAAAAAGGACGTATCAAAGAACTGGCTGCCTTATATCCAGATTTAAAAGGCCACTTGATGAATATTCACGATAACATCAAGGACATTATGATTCCGTTCCAGAAACGCTGGTACTACACCAAGGAAATGCAGGGCTCTTATTCCATTAAATATGTACTCCCAGCACTTTATCCAGATGATCCAAGTTTGAATTATCATAACCTTGAAGGCGTTCATAACGGTGGAGAAGCAAGCAATACTTTCATGGCAATGCAGAAAATGGATAAAGAAGAACTTGAGAAATGGCGTGAACACCTTTTGCGCTACTGTGAACTTGATACCTTTGCCATGGTAAAGGTACTGGAAAAACTTCGTGAAGCTGCAAAATAATTTTGCACAATATCACAATATGATAGTTTTCACCTCTTATACTGATTGTGAGGTGAAAATATGGATATTTATACTTTTGATTGCCCGGAAGGAATCCCTGAGAGCAAATATATTCCTCTGGATGTAATGTCTGATTTTTCAATAGGGGAGAGTATTGCCCGTACTCCAGAGCTTGTAAAAAAAGCAAAGTCTTTGAATATGAAGGCTCTTGCCCTTACGGACAGAACCCTTAGCGGAGTGATTGAGTTTTACCTGCTTTGTAAACACAATAATATCAAGCCGATAGTCGGACAGAAAATCGCATTTGGAAATAACGAAGTGAATCTTCTTTGCAAGGATTTTGAAGCATATAAAATTCTTTGCAGGCATTCACTTGATATTCAGGAAGCGAATAACTGCCCGATTACCGTAACTGAACTATCGCTCACAAAAAATGAAGCTTCTCATTTTGTTTGCACAGCGCTCTATTCTAATAAAGGTCTTCAAGATTTATTCAGCGATAACCTCTATACGCAAATTGATTTTTCAGATTTGGGGGCTCATCCTGAAATCGCTCAAAAACTCGATACGACAAAATGCGTAATCACAAGTCCTATTAGATTTATTGAAAAGGAAGATGCTGATGCACTTGCGGCTATGAGACTTTATCTTAAAAATCCGGAAGATATAAAAAGTAAACATTACTTCATCGATGGCACAGAGATTCTCCCGTTCTTAGAAAAAATTGATCATCCCGAACTCTTAGAAAATCTTCATCACATTGAAGAACAGATTTCATTCATCTTCCCTGAAAACTATTTCACAACACCAGAAGCACATGAAAGACTTTTGGACAGTCTTCCAGAATTTGACAATGCAGAACAAACGCTTAGAGCTCTGGGTTATGAAGGACTCGAATCAAAGGCCAACGAGTTTGAAGATATAAATACAGCCATTGCCAGACTAGAATATGAAGTGAACGATATTGTCTCCCATCATTGGGAGAAAGTATTCCTTTTACATCATGAACTTGTATCCTGGTGTTCTCAAAACGGAATCGAACATGGGCCAGGGCGAGGAAGTGCACCAGGTTCCCTTGTATCATACCTGCTTGAAATTACAAATGTAAATCCTTTAAAACATGGGCTTTTGTATGAACGCTTTTTAAGTCCTTTGAGACTTTGCTATCCTGATTTTGATATTGATTATGACTATGAACGCTTAGACGAAGTTATTAATCATCTAAAAGAAAAATACGGTAGCGGAAGCGTTATTCGAATTATATCGTATGGAAGATTAAAGTGCTGGCAGTCTCTTAAAATAGCTGGGAAATACCTTAATTACGCTGACGAAGAAATTGAAAAGATTAAAACAATAATTGTTAACAATTACACTCCAAGATTATCTCTCTCAAGACTTCTAGATAGCAGGTCAAATATTTACGACAATGACATAATACCCCATTGGGATGGAGTTAAACTTCAGGGATTTTTCCGTGACAAAAAGAATGAAAAACTTATAAAAATCGCCTGCTGTCTGGAAAGCGTAAAATGCAACAAAGGGCTACATGCAAGCGGATACATCGTAACAAACAATTCAGCTTCTCAATATGTTCCTGTTCTGAAGGATGAGAAAACCAACTGGTTATATTCAGAATATACATTTGATATTCTGGAATTCGTCGGCCTTTATAAAAATGATTTACTCGGTTTGAAGCAACTGACGAAACTCAAGCAGCTTTCAGATGAAATAGCAACGAACAAAAAGGTTGAGTTTGATTACAAATCAATTCCTTTAGAGGACGAAAGCACAATAGAAGCATTCGCAAAAGGCAGCACAACAGATGTCTTCCAGTTTGAAAGCCCAGGAATGAAAAAGATTCTAAAACAATTCAAACCTGAAGTCTTCTCTGACCTTGTTCTTATGAATACTATGTATCGGCCTGGACAAATGGATTACATTCCAACAATTATAGAAACAAAGGAAGGCTGTCGTAACAGATATGATTTCCCAGGTTGCAGAAACATATTAAATGAAAGCTATGGTCTTCCTGTATATCAGGAACAGATTATGCAGATTGCACAAAACATAGCAGGTTATACCCTTGGAGCAGCAGATATGTTCCGCCGCGCTTTAGGAAAGAAAAAGCCTGATGTTCTCATGAATCGAAAAGAGGATTTTGTTTCAGGAGCCGTACAGAAGGCAATAGTAACAGAAAAACAAGCTGTTGAAATCTTCGAAATTCTGATTCCATTCGCAGGTTACGCATTCAATAAATCTCATGCACTTTCATACACGCTGATGGCCTGGTGGGAAATGTATATGAAAGTTCATTATCCAAGGGAATACAAAAAAGTAATCAAGAACTTCATAGATGATTATGATTACGAAGATGACTTCTAGGAAGGTTCTGAAAACAATATCTGCCTAATGACTCAATTCACAAAGACTGTGCTGAAAGTCATTAGGCAAGCAATCACTTAGTTTGCCTTCGTTGTTTTAAATCCAAGAGAAGTAAGAAACAGAGGAACTACAAACAGTACCAGGTATCCGCTTGAAAGCATTACATATTGATCCAGGGCATCTTTCCAGTACATGTTTCTGTCCAGAACTCCTACGGCAACGCCTCCTCCAACAGCAATAATATATAATACGGTAAATGCGCCCATTGTTCCCAACAGGAATTTTGCAGAACCATCCATAGAGCTGTAATGGTCTATCTGGTTCCGAACTTTTTCTTTTAAGACTTCGCCTTCTTCTTCTGTTACTTCTTTACGGGCAATCTGCTGGTCAATATCAAACAGTTCCTGGGTCATTCTATCAAGACAGAATCTGGCAGCTACTTCCTGAGACCTGCTTACATGCATTTTGCAGAACAGTAAAAGTGAAGCACAGAGCATTAGGGTAGTGAAGAAACCGCAGACAAAGTTCTCACGGCAAATCCAGTGACCAATTTTCAATACAAGGGGAATCTGTTCTTCCAGGGTTGAAATTGCAAGGAACGTTCTTGTAGTTGCAATTATGAGTGCGCAGGTAAATAAACAAAAATACAGAGCCAATCTTGGAAAATGGAAAGCGATCATCGTTTTGCTGAAAAATTGTAACTATTCAGCACCTAAAATCCCAGACATAATGCAGGAGTTCCAGCAAAGGCA
>CAMGTC010000001.1 GCA_946061765.1 uncultured Treponema sp. | reverse complement strand
AGCGAACACGTAAATAAAAAGAGTTTTTGCAAAAAAACTCGAGTTAAAATGAATAGTGCCATCTGCACTATTCATTTTAAACCTTCCCGTTTTTTATGTTAAATTCACTTTATATTCTACCGATAAGTAGAATATGACTATTATAATTTTTGCACTATTATTATTAAATCTAAGTTTTGTTCAGGCTCAGGAGTTAAAACCTTTATATCAACTTCCTGAAAAACCTAATTTGGCAGTGAATGATTTAGGTGATACAGAGCTTCCACTCTCCACCTTTTTAGTTGGCTCTGACAAAGGTTTGTTTAGAGTCACAAATAGAAATAATTCAATTCCACTGTGGACAAATGGTCGCGTAGAGCAAATTCTTTTATTACAATTACCAGATTCGGAAGGAAATATAAAACCAAGCTGGATGCTCCGAACATCAAAGGGTATATTTGTAACACAAGATTTAAAGAATTTTGAAGAAAGAGATAGTGGACTTCCTTTTTTAACAATCAAAAAATACAAAAATAACACAACTTATCTTGAAAAACAGATTCAGGAAATTAAGGATATTAGTGCAAATCCTATGAATAATCAGGAAATAGTTACCGCCACAAAAGATAATGTTTATTATTCAAAAGACGGAGGAATAAGCTGGAACAATTTGGGTTCAATGAGTAAATCAACTCCGGGTGTAAAAGCCGTTGCCGTAGTAACTTTTGAAGGCCAAAGTGTAATTTTTATGAGCCATCCAATTTTTGGCCTTTCCTATATTATTCCCGACAGCAAAAATGCGCAGTGGAACGATGTAGCAGCAGGATTTGAAAAAATTGATACATTATCATCCCCAGACGAAATTTCAGATATTTTACCAGTAATAAGATATGATTCTCAGGGAAATAAATACACACAACTTTACATTTCACAAGCTTATATTCCAAGAATTTATAAATTTAACTGGGAAGAAAAAAAGGGAGAATTAATTTACAAGGGTAAAGAACCAACAGAAGCAATTGATGGTTTAACTTTAATTGACAACGTATTACTTTACACAAAACTTGAAGGATTTGGTTCAATCGATATAGATACTTTAACAAGTCCTGGAATACCCGCCATGGAAAAAAACTGGGACCTTGCATTTGCATGTGTACCGGGAATGATAAATACAGCCTGGATTCCACAGACACGCAGTGGTTTTGCCTCGGGAATTTTATTAAATGAACTGTGGCTGCTTTATCCTGGTACAATAAATACGCCTTATGCCGAAATTGCAAACGGACGTAAAGCAATTTATGGTTCGGCTTATACTTGCAGAACAGCCCAGGGAATTGAAAAAACAAAAAAAATCATAAAAGACCGCAATATGAATGCTCTTGTAATTGATATGAAAGATGATTACGGCCTTTTACGTTATGATTCGAAAGATCCTTTTATATTGGAAAAAGCCTATATTTCTGAATATGCAGTAAATCTGGATAATTTAATTCAGGAATTTAAGAAAGACGATATTTATTTGATTGCCAGAATTGTAACTTTTAAAGACAAACATCTTTCAACTTACAAACAGGGAAAGTATGCAGTCTGGGATTCAAAAAATAATAAACCTTGGCTTGGAATTAAAGGGTATAGCGATGTTGTTGACGAAGCAGGAAATGTAACAGGAAAAGAAACCCTTTATTATGATGAATATTGGGTAGATCCATATTCAGAAGAAGTGTGGGAATACAATGTTGCAATTGCAAAAGAATTAATTGCCCGTGGATTTGATGAAATTCAGTTTGATTATATCCGCTTTCCAACAGATGGAACAAATCTCTACAATGCAAAATATCGCTGGCAAGATAAAGGAATGGACAAAGAATCCGCTTTAATATCATTTTTATCTTATGCCAGAGAAAATATTCAAGCTCCAATTGGAATTGATATTTACGGTGCAAACGGCTGGTATCGCTCTGGAACAAGAACCGGGCAGGATGCAGAAATGCTTGCAGAATATGTTGATGTAATAGGTCCAATGTTCTATCCATCACATTTTGAGCAGACTTTCTTGAATTTTAATCCACAGGCCGACCGAACATACAGAATTTATTATTATGGTTCATTTCGTAATACAGTTTTGTGCAGAAACAGGGCAATCGTGCGGCCTTGGGTACAATCATTTTATCTAAATTGCAGTTACGATCGCATTTATTATGATGAAGATTATATCCGCAAAGAATTCTTTGGAACCAGAGATGCTATCAACCGTGGATATATGTGCTGGAATAATGTAGGTAATTACGAAGTAACACCGCCAGATATTTCCGATAGTGATATTTTTATTGGAACAGCACCAGAAGCCAGTCAGGAATTCAGAAAACCTGCTATTGGAATTCGCAAAAAATCTGAATATATTGATTCGGATGTTTCGGTTTTAGACAGTATTCTGCAGCAGTACGATAATACAAGTTCATATTTACCATTTTTGCAGATTATACCAGGCATGATTAATGGGAGTAATTAAATGACAATCGGTTCCTACACACCCGAAGAAGCAATTTCTTCAATTGCCACAGCATTGGCACCGGCAGCCCTTGGAATAGTAAGAGTTTCTGGAAAAAATTGTATTGAATTAGTAAGTAAAGTTTTTTCAAGACCAAAAGCCTTATTAGAAGCTCCGGGGAATACCCTTGTTTATGGCTGGATTCAAAATCACTCTGGCGAAAAAATTGACGAAGTAATGTGTGCAGTTTACCGTGCTCCAAAATCCTTTACCGGCGAAGATATGGTCGAAGTATTTTGTCACGGAGGCCCAGCCGTTGTTACAGCCATTCAAAATCTAATGCTTAAAAGTGGCTTTAGACAGGCAAACCGTGGGGAATATACTTTCCGCGCTTATGTAAATGGCAAAACAGATTTAACAAAAGCCGAGGCTGTAAAAGAAATAATCGATAGTCATACAGATGTTTCCCGTTCCCATGCTGCAGGAAGACTTTCAGGTTCATTATTTCAGGAAATTGACTCAATCAAAAAATTAATTTTAGATACACTTGCCGCAATCGAAGTGGAAATTGAATATCCGGAGGACGAAGAAACAATTGCCGACACTTTTGACCGAGCAGATATTGAACTTGCAATAAAAAGACTTCAGTCCCTTGTAGATTCCTGGCAGGGCGAAAAACTTTATCAGGATGGGGCTAGGGTTGTACTTGCAGGTCCTACAAACGCCGGAAAATCTTCACTTTTCAACGCAATTTTAAAGGAAGAACGCGCAATTGTAAGCGATATCGAAGGGACTACCCGAGACTGGCTTGAATCTTGGGCAAGTATCGACGGAATTCCAGTTCGTTTATTCGACACAGCCGGTTTACGCGAAACTGACGATAAAATCGAAGCCCAGGGAGTCCAACTCACCAGAAATCTCGCTCAGGATGCCGATGCAGTTTTGTATCTGGTCGATTCAAGTCTTGGCATAAAGGACGAAGATTACGATTTTATAAAAAATTGCCGCGAACCATTAATTTTGGTTTGGAATAAATGCGATAAAGGTGGGGAAAGCCTTCCCCTCGCTTCAAAGCAGAGCTTTTTCGCTACCCCTTCTAGCGGGGACAATCAACAAGTTGATTTTCCCCGCAACGCCCCTTGTTCGGAGGAAGAAAAAATGTGGGGGGACAGTTCTCTAAAAACAGATGGGGACAAAACAGAGGGGGACAGACCCCTAAAAATGGGAGGGGACAGTTCTCTAAAAACAAAGGGGGACAGACCCCTAAATCCTCCGGCTCAGGTAAAAATATCAGCAAAAACAGGGCAGGGCTTAAAAGAACTCTTTGAAGAAATCAGTAAAATACTAAAGGCCGGTTTATCCAGCGAAAGACAGCAGGCCGGACTTGGATCTGCAAGACAGAAAGAAGCCGTAGCTCAGGCACTGGAAGCAACAAAACATGCCCTTATAAGTGCAGATGATAACTACACTCTAGATGCTGTTGTTCAGGATTTGGAAGATGCTTTAGATGCTCTTTCCGAGGTAACAGGCGATATCACTCCTGATGATGTTTTGGGAAGTATATTTGCAAATTTCTGTGTAGGAAAGTAAGTAAAAAAGAGTTTTGTTGTTAAAACATATAAAATTGTATAAAATTAGACCAAATTATTATGAGAAATTTAATTCTTTTTGGGAGATAAAAAATATTAATATGTGCGGAATTGTAGGTTATATCGGAAATAAAAATGCAGCACCAATTTTGATAAAGGCTTTGAAAAAACTTGAATATCGTGGTTACGACAGTGCCGGAATTGCAGTTTATACCGGAGAAGAAATCTTAGTTCAGAAAGCTAAGGGAAAACTCAAAAATCTTGGTGAAAAAATTACAGGCCAGTTAATTCCTGAAAACTTAAAAGATGATGATTTTACAAAGTTTGAAATCTCTCTTTACGAAAAAACCGGGGACTTTGTAAAAGGAAACCTTGGAATTGGTCATACAAGATGGGCAACTCACGGTGAACCAAGCGATTTAAACAGTCATCCTCACACAAATATGGAAGGTTCTATTTCTATAGTTCATAACGGAATTATAGAAAACTATGCAGATTTAAAGGCAAAACTCCAGTCAGAAGGAATTGTTTTTAAGTCTCAGACAGATACAGAAGTTGTAGTTCACTTAATCGACAAATACTACAAAGAAGAAAAAGATATTTTTAAGGCAGTTTTAAAAGTTCTTCATGTAATAGAAGGTTCTTACGCTCTTGGAGTTATCTGCCGCGATTATCCAGACCGCATTATCTGCTGTCGTAAGGAAAGTCCTCTTGTAATTGGTCTTGGCAAGGGAGAAAACTTTATTGCATCAGATGTCCCAGCAATTCTGGAACACACCCGCGAAGTTTACTACCTTGGCGAAAAAGAACTTGCCGTTTTGTATTCAGATCATGTTGATTTGTTCGACTTTGAAGGTAACAAAATAATTAAAGAGCCTAGTCATATTGACTGGGACGAAAAAGCTGCCGAAAAGAACGGATATCCTCATTTTATGATTAAGGAAATCCACGAACAGCCAAAGGGTCTTACCGATACAATGCGTCCAAGAATCATCCATGATGGCAGCGGAAAACCAACAGATGTTTATTTTGAAGAAAGCAGCATGGACGAAGCATGGAAAAATGCAGACAGAGTTGTTATTACAGCCTGTGGAACTGCTTACCATGCAGGAGTTGTTGCAAAATACGCTTTTGAAAGAATTGCCCGCATGAAGGTTGATGTAGATGTTGCCTCTGAATTCCGCTATAGAAATCCTATCCTCGATAAAAAAGATATTTTCATTGTGGTAAGTCAGTCTGGAGAAACAGCCGATACTCTTTCTGCTTTAAGACTTGCAAAACAAAATGGATTAAAGGTTGTTGCAATTACAAACTGTGTAGGTTCAACTGTAAGCCGCGAAGCAGATGATGTAATTTATACACTGGCAGGACCAGAAATTGCAGTGGCTTCTACAAAGGCCTATACAACTCAGATTTTGTGTATGTATCTTCTTGCAATTAAGGCTGGAAAACTCAGAGGAACTTTAAGTGATGAAGAAGCAACAAAACTTCTGGCAGAACTCGAAACAATTCCCGCAAAGATTCAGGAAATTCTTGATGGAAAAGATATAATCCAGAAGTTCGCTTCTCAGCAGTTCAATAAAGATAAGATTTTCTATATTGGACGTTTGTTCGATTCAGCAACCTCTTTGGAAGCAGCCTTGAAGTTGAAGGAAGTTTCATATATGCATTCAGAGGCCTTTGCAGCAGGAGAACTTAAGCACGGTCCAATCGCCTTGATTGATACTCAGACACTGGTTGTTGCAATTGCTTCAGAACCAGATCTTTACGACAAAATTGGCTCAAACATGGTAGAAGTAAAAAGCCGTGGAGCTACAGTTTTAGTAATCACCCAGGACGAAAAAGCCTTCGAAGGCAAAACCAACCAGGTATTTAAGATTCCAGAATGTTCATCAACCCTGGCAAGCATTCTGACAGTAATTCCAGCCCAGCTTTTGGCATATTACTGTGCAATTTTGAAAGGCTTCGATCCAGATAAACCAAAGAATCTGGCAAAGAGTGTTACTGTGGAGTAAGGGAAGAAGAGAGATAATGAATGGCCCTAAAAACGACTTGTTGGATAACCAGTAAGTCGTTTTTTTATATAAGGACAAATGTCGAGTTTTAAATTTTTATTCTTTGGGTGGCTTTTTGCTTCGCAAAAAACAGGCTTTTCAGGGTTCCGCTATCGCTTCATTCCTTCGCTACGCTTCGGAACTGGCTACGCCAGCCCTTACAATCCTTGCCACTGTTTAAAAATAAAAAACTCGAAATTGAACCTATAAGTCTCTTAAATGATTTTTAGGTGGAGAAGATATTCAGGTTTCATATTCAGTTATAATTATTTCTAATGACAGAAAAAAGAAACCTCTTGTAAGAGCCTCATAAACAATTATAGAAGATGATTATGTAAAATATTGTAAGTTTGCGAAGTGTTTAAAGTATCAATTTCTGACACATACTTAAGGTAAAATGTGTGTAAAAAAGAAAGATGTATATGGTATAATATTCTCATAGTTTTTTATTATCAGAATATCGGGATAAGTTTATGACTGAATACAAGAAACCCCATAGTAGAAATGATTTTGATTCACTTTTACCGGAACAGAAAGCTCGTGTAAAAATTAATCAGATGTTGAAAGATTCCGGCTGGACTGTTGTTCCTCGAGATGACTTTACACCTGACGCTGTAAATGCTCAGGCTGTTGAAGAAAATCTTATGAAAGGTAATCTTGAAGCTGACTACATTTTGTATCTTGATGGAAAGGCTATTGCTGTTCTTGAAGCTAAAAGAGAAGAAAATAAACTTGGTCTTGAAGTTGCTGAACAAGCACAGAATTACGGAAATATTCTTCCTGATTGGGTACAAGCCTGGAAAACTCCACTTCCTTTTATTTTTCTTTGTAATGGAAACACATTGCTTTTTAAGGATATGCGCGAAGCAAAGCCAAGTTATAAAGTTCTTAAAAAGATGTTCACTCCTAAAGAAATTGTAAATCTTGCAGGCGATGATATTAACTCACAATATGCTAAGCTTCCAGCTCTTCCTCCTGTTGGACCAAAAGGTTTACGAGAGTGCCAGGCAGAAGCAATAACAAATCTTGAAATATCTTTTAAGCAAGGCCTTAAAAAAGCTCTTATTGTTTTGGCAACAGGAGCTGGAAAAACCTTTACTGCTTGTACAGCCGCCTATCGTCTATTAAATTACATGGGAGCAAAAAGAGTTCTTTTCCTTGTAGACCGTAATAATCTTGGTAAACAGGCTGAAGGTGAATTTGGAACTTATAAATTAACAGAAACCGGAAATGCTTTTTCTGATGAATATATTGTTCACCGTCTTAGAAATGTTGAAAAGATTGGAAACGCCAGTGTTGTAATTTCTACAATCCAGAGACTTTTTGCAGCTCTTACAGGGCAAGAAGTTGATGAGCCTGATGATGATGAAGAAATGGAGCACGATGAAGACACTCCAGGAAAACAGGTTCAACTTACTGGTAATGTTCTTTTGCCACCAGACTTCTTTGATGTAATTATTATTGATGAATGTCACCGTTCAATTTATGGAGACTGGCAGCAAGTTCTCACGTATTTTTCTAACGTAAAAATAATCGGACTTACTGCAACTCCTACTCCAGAAGCAGAAGCTTTCTTTAATAAGAATCGTGTTGTAAATTATACTCTTGAAAAATCGATTGCTGATGGTGTTAACGTACCTCCAAGAGTTTACAGAATTAAGACTGAGATTTCAGAAGCTGGAGGGACTCTTAAAGACGGCGAAAAAGTAAAGAAAGTTTCGAACTGGACTGGTCAATCTCAAACACAGAAACAGAAAGAAGAAAAGCAGTTTACAAAAACTGAAATAGACAGAAGTGTTGTAGTACCTTCTCAAATTGAAACTGTAGTTAGAGCATATAAAGACTCAATTTATGAATCATTATATCCAGAAAGAGAAAAGAACTGGTATATGATTCCTAAAACTTTATTTTTTGCTAAGAAAGAAAGTCATGCTCAGGATATTTTGAAAGCTATTGAAAAAGTATTCAAAGAAGAATTCCCTGATAAGAAATTGCCGGAACATTTTGCCCAGCTCATTACTTGTAAATCTGGAAACTCAAATCAGTTGATTAGTGACTTTAGAAACAACAAAGATTTTCGTATTGCAATTACAGTAACTCTTGTTGCAACTGGAACTGATGTTAGACCTCTTGAAATCCTTGTATTTATGAGGGATATCAATTCTGAAGTTTTATACACACAGATGAAAGGCCGTGGCTGCCGTACAATTGCTGATGATAAACTTCGAAATGTTACAACCAATGCTAATTCAAAAGACTGTTATTACCTTGTTGATGCAGTTGGTGTAACTGAACATGAAAAGTCTATGCCAACACCAGGTAAAGGACCCGGCAAAAAGGTTTTATCTCTTAAAGATTTGCTTGAACATCTTGCACATGGCGAAGTACCTGATGAAAACTTAAGTTTGCTTGCAGGATATTTGTCTAATGTAAATAAAAAAGCAGAAGCAGAAGATTTAATTGAGCTTAATGAATTACTTGGCAGCATTACAGTAAAACAGCTTGCAATGAATATTTATGAGACAATCGCGCCTGAAACATACAAACTGCCAGAATACAAAGATATTAATGATGAAAACAAAGAACGAAAGATTTTAATTTCAGCATTGATTAATAATTTGAAAGCTCGTAAAAAGCTACTTGAAATTAATGCAGGATTTATAAAGATTGCAGTAGAAAAAACAGATACTTTAGTTTCGGCAGGCTTCTCTAAAGAACAGGCAAAACAATACATTGATACTTTTGAAAAATTTCTTGAAGATAACAAAGATGAAGTTGAAGCTTTAAGAATTCTTTATAATCAGGAAAAAGTTGCTATTACTTATTCTATGCTCAAAGATTTGGAAAAGAAACTTATA
This sequence comes from uncultured Treponema sp., assembly GCA_946061765.1. Lineage (GTDB taxonomy): Bacteria > Spirochaetota > Spirochaetia > Treponematales > Treponemataceae > Treponema_D. The sequence continues at coordinate 30,719 of CAMGTC010000001.1, read as the reverse complement.
GCTTATAACAATCAGTTAAAGTCAGAATTCTTATGGACCTGTTATCAGACTTTAGACGGTGAAACTGGAAATGTAAAACCGCTCAATAAAGAAACTGAACTAGGAGTTTTAACAAATCTTATTCAGCTAGTAAGATATGGATTTAAGATTGAAAAAGAACTTGTTTCATTAAAGCGAAGATTTGGTAGTTACTTCAATCTTTACTGTGGACAAGCATGGAGAAAGTTTACTCCTGAACAAGTTGAAATTGTACAGCAGATTGCAGAATATATCGTGCAAAACGGATGTGTAACTAATATTGAACTTAATAATGCAAAACATGATTTATTTGTTAAAGCAATTCCAATTTTTGGAGCAGACAAATTAAATTCAGAAATGCAGACTATATCTAAATACTTATTCTATGGAAAGGCAGCATAAAAATGAGTGCTTAAAAATGACCTCCTGTCATTTTTAAGCCACGAGTTTCCGCAAAGCGAAAACTCGCAAATATTTTGAAAATAATAAATAACGCGGCTTCCATGCCGCTATTGTTGGAAGGAAAATTATGACGACTAAAAGTACAACAACTCAAGTAAAACCAGAACAGACTTTAACTAAAAAAGTTTGGAATATGGCTGATGTATTGGCAGCAGCAGGGGTGGGATTTACAGATTATATTATTCAGTTAACATATCTTTTATTCTTAAAAATGGATTCAGAAAAAGAATCTTATGGACTTGGAAGCGCTCTTCCTGAGGGAAGCAAATGGAAAGACATTGTTGCCTTAGATGGACCAGATCAGCTTGCAAAATATGAAAAGATTCTTGAAACACTCCAGGCAAAAGACGGTCTTATTGGAGCAATCTTTACAGAAGCTCAGAATAAAATTACAAAACCGGCTCTTCTTAAAAAACTTATTGGAATGATTGATGAAGAAAACTGGTTTAGTATGGATGGTGACCTGAAAGGCGCAATTTATGAAAGCATCCTAGAAAAGAACGGACAGGATAAAAAATCTGGTGCTGGCCAGTACTTTACACCACGTCCATTAATAAGTGCTATGGTTGATGTTATTCAGCCAAAGATTACAGAAACAGTTGCAGACCCAGCTTGTGGTACAGGTGGATTCTTACTTGCTGCTTATGACTTTATGCGAAAGCAAAGTGATGAGCAGGATAAAATTGATTTCTTGCAGAAGAAAGCTTTACGCGGAAATGATATCACTCCGCTTGTAGTAACCCTTGCTTCTATGAACCTTTACCTTCATGACATTGGAGCTGATACTACACCAATAAAATGTGAAGACAGTCTGGAACATGAACCAGAACATCTTGTAGATGTAATTCTTGCAAACCCACCATTTGGAGCCCGCCCTGCAGGAAGCGTTGATATTTCTACAATGCGTTCTGACTTAATCGTAACAACAAGTAACAACCAGTTGAACTTTTTACAGCATATGATGGTTATGCTTAAAGATGGAGGAAGAGCCGGAATCGTTCTTCCTGATAACGTTCTTTTTGCAGATGGAGCTGGTGAAACACTTCGTAAAAAACTTCTTAAAGATTTTAATCTTCATACAATCCTTCGTTTGCCAACAGGTATTTTTTATGCAAACGGCGTAAAGGCAAATGTATTATTCTTTGAAAAAGGAAGTCCAACAAAAGAAACCTGGTACTATGATTACCGTACTGGAATTAAACATACTCTTGCTACAAAACCTTTGAAGCGTTCTGATCTTGATGATTTTGTAAACTGTTATTGTGCCGGACACATGGAAGACAGAAAAGAAACCTGGAGCGAAGAAAATCCTACAGGAAGATGGCGAAAGTATGATGTAAAGGAACTTCTTGAAAGAGATAAAACAAGTCTTGATATTTCATGGATAAAAGATAAAGACGATTTGGAAGATGTAACTCTTAAAGAATTATTCTCTACAATCCAAGAGAAAGGACATAATATTAATAATGCAATCAATCAGCTTGCAGGTTTACTTTCAGGAATTGAGGAATAATTAGATGAACACAAAAGCATTACGGCAAAATAACTCAGTAAATATAGAAACTACATACGATTTGTCTGAGGAATGGGAAAAAGATTTTGAGAATGTAGTTTTGATGATAAAAAATGCACATATAAAGGCATATTCATCAGTAAACAGAACTTTGATTGACTTGTATTTTTCTCTTGGAAAATATATAAGCGAAAGAGTGACTGCTTCGAAATGGGGAAAAGGAGTTGTAAAAGAGCTTTCAGAATATATTGAAAAAGCACAGCCTGAGTCCAAAGGTTTTTCAGATAAAAATCTTTGGAGAATGAAACAGTTTTATGAAACTTACAAAGATGATGAAAAACTCTCAACGCTGTTGAGAGAATTGTCCTGGTCGCAGAATTTGCAGATATTTTCAAGATGCAAAACGAGCGAAGAAAGGGCTTTTTATATTCAAAAGACAATAAAAGAGCACTACAGTGTCAGAGAATTAAACAGACAAATTGATTCAAGACTTTTTGAGACCATAGCAGACAATAATCTGATTGTTTCTCCGGTAGTAAAAGAAATTGTTCCGAATGCAAAAGAGATTTTCAAAGATTCATATACATTGGAATTCTTAGGATTACCGCAAAAACACGATGAAAAAGATTTAAGAAAAGCTCTTGTCCGCAACATGAAACAATTTATATTAGAACTAGGCAAGGACTTTATTTTTATAGATGAAGAATACAGGCTTCAAGTTGGTAATACGGATTTTTTTGTGGATTTACTTTTTTATCACAGGGAATTACAGTGTTTGGTTGCATTTGAATTGAAAACCGGCAAATTTGAACCAGAACATTTGGGGCAATTAAACTTTTATCTTGAAGCATTAGACAGAGACGTAAAAAAGCCAAAAGAAAATCCGAGTATTGGAATCCTTTTATGCCGCGATAAAGACGATGATGTGGTGGAGTATGCTCTTAGCCGTAGTCTTTCACCTACTATGGTTGCAGAATATAAATTACATTTACCGAATAAAAAGCTTTTGCAACAGCGAATAAAACTTTTTCTTGACAATACTTCTGATAATTACTAACAGAAAAAAAAGAAAATGAAACTGGAGATGTAGACTAATGAACACTAAAGCACTACGACAGAAAATATTGGACCTCGCAATTCACGGAAAACTTGTTCCTCCTGCCTGCCGGCAGGCAGGCAAATCCCTTGAAAATATCCCTGCTGAAAAAGAAGGACAATGGTTTGTATATGTTATTGAATGTGTTGACGGCTCATTTTATAAAGGATTTACAACTGATTTAATAAAAAGATATAAGCAACATTGTGCTGGAATTGGTGCAGAATGGACAAAAACTCATAAGCCGAAGCAATTATTTTATTGGGAGATTCATTATAGTGAAAAATCTGCCATAGAAAGGGAAAAGTATCTAAAATCTGGCTGCGGGAGAGAATGGTTCAAAAATGAAGTTGTTGATAAACCTGAGAATTGGGAAAGTGCAACCGTTTTGCTCGAAAAAATCAGAGCAGAAAAAGCAGAGAAAATCAAAAAAAGCCTGCCCGCCGGCAGACGTGGTGAACTAAAAACTGACAAAAAGGATTCTTTTATATTCACAAAAGAGTGCGAGTTTGACGAAGACAAACTCGGTAAGTGTTCCTCAGGAACACGACATAAACGGCATTATGAGCAGTTCGCTGATGGTACAGTAAAAGATATTGAAGATGAGATTCCGTTTGAGGTGCCGGAAGGATGGGCTTGGTGTAGATTAAATGAACTTGCTGATATTGCCCGAGGTGGTTCTCCTCGTCCAATTGAGAATTACATAACAGATTCACTAAATGGTATAAATTGGATAAAAATTGGGGATACCGCACCTGAAAGTAAATATATAGAATCCGCAAAAGAAAAGATTAAGCCTGAAGGTCAAAAGCATTCACGCTTTGTACATGAAGGTGATTTTCTTCTTACAAACTCAATGAGTTTCGGACGGCCATACATATTAAAGATTAATGGCTGTATACATGACGGTTGGTTAGTTTTTGCAAATATTAAAGAATGTGTAATAAAAGATTATCTGTACTATGCATTAAGTTCCGATTACATTTATGCTTCATTTTCAATGGTTGCAGCTGGTTCAACTGTAAAGAACTTAAAATCAGATACTGTAAAACAGGTTTTATTTCCTTTACCACCAATAAAAACACAAGAAAAAATTGTCGAATCAATTGAAGAATCATTTTCTCAAATAGATATACTTGATAATGAAAAATCAGACCTACAAACCGCAATTAACAAAACAAAATCCAAAATCCTTGACCTCGCCATTCACGGTAAACTTGTTCCTCAAGACCCGAACGACGAGCCTGCCGAAGAACTTCTAAAGCGCATTGCGACAAATGATAACAGACCTTATGAGAAGGTGGAAGAAGAACCGTTTGAGATTCCTGATTCTTGGTGTTGGTGTAATCTTGGAATGATAGGAACTTGGAAAGCTGGATGTACACCAAATAAAAAAAATATAGATTATTATAAAAATGGAACAATACCTTGGATGTTAACAGGCGATCTTAATGACAATTTTATCACTAATATCCCAAATAAAATAACAGATTTAGCTTATAAACAAACTTCATTAAAACTAAATCCTGCAAATTCAGTTTGTATAGCTATGTATGGTGCGACTATAGGCAAATTAGGAATACTTTCATTCCCTTCAACAACAAATCAAGCCTGTTGTGTTTGTTCTGATTATCAAGGAATTTTTTATAAGTATCTTTTTTATTTTCTAATGCAACATAAAAACGAATTTATACAACAGGGATTTGGAGGAGCTCAGCCCAATATTTCGAAAGAAAAAATAATCTCAACTTTGATACCTCTTCCTCCATTAAATGAACAAAATAGAATTGTTTATAAAATTGAAGAATTATATAAAGTTTTAGACCAAATTCAGAATAATCTCGTTTAATTTATCAAATAATTCATTTGTTTTATCTAAGATTCGTTTCTGTTCCTCTATCGGAGGTAAAGCAAAAATAATTTGCTGAATATTTGTTTTTGTAAGACATGGTAAGGTTGTACTTGAATCTAATGTTGTAAAATCAAAATATTCACAGAAATAAAACAAGAACCTAGGCAATACCGCTTCGGAGGGAGATAAGCCAAAGGCTGTATCTACATTCCAAAACTTTTCTTCAACAAAAATTGGATTATTTATTGACCCCTTTCTTCCAATAATTGTACAGTTTTCAGGACAAATATAGTCATAAGCTCTACCCATTATTCCACCGTTGCCATAAATAGGATACTTTCCATTTGGGTTTTCAACCTTTGATTGGTTCTTCCCATTTATTACAGTTGCTATATCGCCAAAATGACATAAGCACCAATTATTAGGTAAAGTCCAATCTATTTCTGAAAGCTCCACCTTCTCATAAGGTCTGCAATAAGAAGATGAACTCTATTACGATAAATGCAAACTTACCTTATGCAAAAGAAAATCAACGATATTAAGATGTTCTATACCATCATGGCTTAAATCAATTTTGTCTAGAGAAAGCACATATTTAGGAGATGCATCTGTTATCTTGTCATATGCACCAAATTCACGCTTGATTGTGTTTTCTGAGGAAAGAAGATAAGCTACCTGTATAAAACATTTCTTGTTATCTTTTATTGCCACAAAATCAATTTCGCCTTTAAAAGTTTTTCCTGTATAGACTGTAAATCCCTGAATCAGAAGTTCATTATAAATAATGTTTTCTAGAAAAAAAGTATCCTCATAGTTTATAGTGTTAGTGTTTAAAGTTCGAAATCCTGTGTCAGTGGCATAAAACTTATCTGAAGAATCTAAGGCTGCTTTTCCTGTAATGTTGTATTTTTTGCAGGAATGGAGAATGTAAGCCTTGTGCAGTTTTTCCAGATAATTATAAATGGTTCTGGTGCTTACTGATTTCTTACATTTTGTTGAATAGTAATTTGCAAGGTTTTGGGCAGAAAATTCTTTTCCTGCATTGGACATAATATAAAGGGAAATATCCTTAAAAGATTTTTTATCCATCTTGCTTGATTTTTTTATTATGTCTCGGTTTATGATGTTTGAATATAAATTATCCAAGAAGCGTTTTATAGAAGTTTCTTCCCTAAAGCTAAAGCGTAAGGGAAAGCCGCCCCATTTTATATAGTCTTTTATAAATTCATCGGGATTACATTCAATGTTATTTAATGCCATATAATCCACTGACTCTTTAAAGCTAAACGGAAAAATCTCAAATTCTACAGTTCTTCCTGTTAAAAGAGTTGCGAGATCTCCAGAAAGCATTGTAGAATCGCTGCCTGTAACAAAAATAGAGCAATTGAATTTTGCTTTAAGTGATGCAAGAAGTTTTTCAAAGTTTTCTACATGCTGAATTTCATCAAGAAATATATAGTATTTTTCCTGGTCTATAATTCGACTTTCTATTTCTTTGTGAAGATCTTTTATATCTGTAATAAACGAATAATCCAAATCTTCAAGATTGATGCTTATTATATGAGAACCTTTTACACCATTTGCAAGAATTTCGTCTTTTATAGTTTCCATTAAAACTGATTTTCCAGAGCGGCGAACGCCTGTTATAACTTTTATCAGGTCTACATCATAATATGGTCGTATAAGCTTCAAATAATCTTCACGAATCAGGTTCATATTTTCAAAATCTCCTCTAGTTATGTATTTTATGCAAATATAAATACTTTTATTTTCTTACATTATGATAAAAATTAAAGATGTGCAAGTATAAAGTGTTATATTTGCAATAAATGGGATAACTTCTCCAATAAAGCACTTTTTAGTGCACAAAAAACTTATTGGAGGCTTTTATGAAAAAGCAAATTAATCAACAAACACCTTTTGAGCAGCATTTACGAAAACAAAATCTTTCGGAAAATACTGTTACTTCTTATCTCTGGACTATTAAGTATTACACAGAAAACTATGAAGACTTTTCAAAAGAAAATCTTCTTGCCTACAAAGGCTGGCTTTTGGAATACTTTAAGCCAAAGACCGTGAATCTTCGTATTCAGGCAATCAACAAGTATCTTGTTTTTATTGGTAAAGATAAAATGCAGCTTAAACAGGTAAAGGTCCAGCAGAAAAACTTTCTGGAAAATGTGATAAGTAATGCCGATTATCAATATTTCAAAGCACAGCTTAAAGCAGATGGAAATATCGAATGGTATTTTGTAGTATGGTTTCTAGGAGCAACAGGAGCCCGTGTAAGTGAACTTACTCAAATCAAAGTTGAGCACGTAAATATCGGCTGGTTTGATTTATACTCAAAAGGCGGAAAACTTCGTCGTTTGTATATTCCAAAACTATTACGTGAAGAAGCCCAAGCCTGGCTTAAATCTATAAACAGAACTTTTGGATATGTTTTTCTTAATCGTTTTGGAGAACGGATTACCACACGCGGAATTGCAACACAGCTTAAAACTTATGCTGCAAAATATGGCATAAGCACAAAGGTCGTTTATCCTCATTCTTTCCGGCATCGTTACGCTAAGAACTTTCTAGAAAAGTTCAATGATATTTCTTTACTTGCTGATTTGATGGGACACGAAAGTATTGAAACAACTCGTATTTACCTCAGGCGAACTGCTAGTGAGCAACAGGAAATTGTTGATCAGATTGTAACTTGGTAAATAAAAAAAAGTGTCAACGCATTAAGAAGCCACTGAAAAAGTCTGTTAAAGACAGAATTTACAAACATCATTTGAATATAGTAAAATTTGTTCAGGTGGTGTTTTTTTATGCTCAAGTCACAGCAAGAATTAAATTTCAGTCAATATTGAGTAGAGAGTTCAGATTGCAATGGATAAAGGCATAATAGAATCAAAAAGCATAATCATAGATGCAACAAAATTGTAGTCGTCGGGTCTTTTCCCCGAGTAATATAAGTTTTAATTCTCTATAAACTTGCAAGCTTTTAATTCTTCTTTATCAATACCAGATGGCAAACCAACTCTCATAAAGTATCTTGCAAAACTTTGGGATAAATGTTCTTTGTATGGAGAAACAAGACGTAATCTATTTTTGTCTTTTACCAGCGCTTTTAGATATTCTTTAGGTATTGAGAATATGTTATGGAAACTAACGCAGTAAAAATCAGTTACACCTTTTAGTGTAAATCTATCAAGAAGGTGATATGAAGGCAGATTTCCTTGACGCAATTGTTCCCGACCTTCTTTTGATTTTAATAATTCAAATGATTTCATTGCGTTTTGAAGAGTTGCAATTGGACATAAAATCACATATTTAATTTTATTGTTTTCTAAATCACATGATTGAGACATTATGATGCAATCGCATTCAATATAATTCATATCAACATGAGTAGGATTTTCTTGTAGGAGTGCGTGATATTCGGTCTCTCCAGGACATATTATTCTACAATTTTCAATAATATCACCTTGTTCTAGAGATGTATCATTATGTATTTCTAAAAACCAATTCGACATATATTAGAACCACTCAAATTCCATCTTTTTACTTTGACATAATTCTGTTGGTATGGTTCCTTTTATTGATACTTCAATTACATCATCGGTTGGAGTTGAATCATCTATTTCAATATAAATAACTTCTGTAGGGCAATATGGAGAAGTTTCATTTTTTATGGAAATAAACGAATTATTTGAGGCTGTATTTGTTTTCATAACTTGAGATATTGGTGTTACAGTGATTGTAGTTGCAAGGGCTATTGTTCCTGCTATTGTTACATATTTTATCATTACGAACCTCGGTACTTTTATTCGTAAATTGGTTCTAAAGAATCTAAATAATTACTATCAAGAAGTGCAAAAAAATGTTTCTTTTCAAGTTTATGCAAATTGTCTAATGTTTCATCAAGTATTTTCATTTCAATTTCTTGAAATTTAAAACACTCTGTATTTATTGCATCAATATCAATCATTGAAGCTTTCTTTGCAGGAGAATTATTTATGCTTATTAATACATTATCATTTAATTGAAAAATAATCATTTTATTTGCATCGATTCTTTTTTCGAGTCTTAAAGTTGAAACATCAGATGATTCTTTCAACATTCCACATAATGAAATATTCAAATTTGTTGTTTCAGATAATGATTTATCAATTAAATTAATATATCTTAAACCTATTCGTTCGATTTCATGAACTGCCGAACTAGATTTTACTAATTCAAGTGCAGATATAACAAAATCCTTAAAAAATTTCCAACCTTTATAGGGTGCTCTGTTTGAAAAAATAATTGATCTAGGACCTATGCCAATTGATAAATTATCATTAACCAATTGGTAATATGGTTGATACTTCATATTTGGATCAAAGTTTCTTGCTTCTTCAGGAAGATCCAATATACCCTGTCTTTTAGGTGTAAATGTATCAAATTTTTTTGAGAGAGCCTGATATACTACTCCAAAAACAGCATCATCTGGCAGAGAAGATTTAAATCTAAGTTCGAGAATAGTCTCAACTAGAGGACATTTTTCTAGTTTTATAGGTAACTCGTTCATATTAATCCTAATTATATAACAATATTACCGTATAATTGTAACATAAAAATTTAGAATTGAATATAGTTATTGTCAAAAACGGCGTTTTATGATATATTAATTTTAATCATATCGGGCCATTAGCTCAGTGGTTAGAGCAGAGGACTCATAATCCTTTGGTCCTAAGTTCAAATCTTAGATGGCCCAAAGTCCATTTTGCGAAAGCAGAATGGGCTTTTTTTTATATAATTTCCTATAGCCAAACGGCGCGAATGCGACATATGGCCCAAAGACTATTTTACGAAAGTAGAATAGTCACAAAATCTCATCAACCACTTAAATTTAGCTTCTCCTGTAAGCAGATCCCCTTTTATACCGATGTCAGTTTTTCGAATTCTGCGGCTTTTGCACCATTTAATGTATCTTTTAATTTTGCACAAACTGGAGCGTCTCCTTCTACGGCCTTGGCCTAAGCCAGCTTGAAGAATAGCCTGTAATTATATCATCTGTTATCAGATTTTTTATTTTTTTATAGGCAGGAATTGTTTCATATTTAGCTTCAAGAGCAGAAGTGTTCAAAACTGTTTTTTCTGAGAGGACTTTTCCAGTGTCTTGTAAAAAATTGTCATAGTTCTTTTTATCCTGAGCAGAAAAGAGAACAAGTGGAATACCAAGTTTTTTAGAAATGGCATCTGCATCAATTTTTTTTACCCTGTTCAGCTGCAACATCACTCATATTTAAGATAGGGAATGTTGGAACAGAAATACCTGCATAATCTGCCAGCATGTAAAGGCTACGCTGTAATTAGCCCGAAATTCGAGTTTTTAGAAAATTAAACATAAAATAGATTTTACAAACAAATTATTCTTTAATTTTGTAAACCGCAAGTTGTTTCAACAGCTGAGGATTTACAAAACGTTCGCGCAAGCGAACACGTAAATAAAAAGAGTTTTTGCAAAAAAACTCGAGACTTAAAATAGATGGCGAAATTTAAGCCATCTATTTTAAACGTTTAATTATGAAAACACGGGAAGGAAGAAAGAGGCTGGCAAAAACATTCGCAAGTCGGAAACGGTAGTTTCCTTGCCGACTTGCGCATGTAGCAACGCCCTGACTGCCGTCAGGCAGGCGGTAGCGGTTTTGACAGTCGCTTTCTGACTGGCAGTATTTTCATAATGCAAAAGCAATTATAACAATCAATTTTATGCATTTCCAATTAAAATTCGAAATTCGAACTAGTAAGGGATTTTGTCTTGTATAATTTAGAGCTGAGATTTTTAGATTAGAACAAAAAGAAGTTTGTAAAAATCAATTGTATTATTCTTTATTTGTTATAGTGTTCTATATTATTGTAAAAACACATTATATCTGTTAAAATATTAACCAAATGAAAAATCCTTTATTGGCTCCATCTTTGCTTTCGGCAGATTTTTCCGATTTAAGTAAAGCTATAAAATTAATTGAAGATAAAAATGGAAAGGTTGTTCACATTGATGTAATGGACGGTCGTTTTGTGCCAGAAATTACTTATGGTCAGCCTGTAATCAGATCTATTAGAAAACTTACAGATTTACCTTTTGATGTTCATCTTATGGTTGAGCATCCGGAAGAGCAGATAAAAAGCTTTGCTCAAGCCGGTGCAGATTGGATAACTTTTCACTGGGAATCTACAGTTCATGTACACAGGGTAATTCAACAGATTCATGAACTTGGAAAAAAGGCTGGAGTGGCGATTGTTCCGTCAACCCCAGTTTCTGCTATATCTGAAATACTGGAATATGCCGATATTATATTGGTGATGACAGTTAATCCGGGGTTTGGAGGTCAAAAACTGATTCCTTCGTGTATAGAAAAGGTAAAAGAACTTGTACTTCTTCGTGAACAGAAAGGTTATTCTTTTAAAATTTCAGTAGATGGTGGAATAAATAACGAAACTCTGGGGCTTGCACTTGATGCTGGAGTTGATATTTTTGTTTCCGGTTCATCTTTTTTTAACGGAAGCTTAAATTATCTGGCGTAAGATTTAGTTTCCTTAAAGGTTTGTCTTTAATTTGGAGTTGTAATGAAAAGAAAATTAAATAAGAATTTATTTTTACTGATACTTCTTTTTACTCAGGTTTTTCCATGCTTTGCTTCTGATTCAGAGGTTAATACAACCCCTGAAAACGAGCGAGTTAAGGCCTTGAGCGAAGCGAGTCTTGACCGGACGTATTCTTCTAATGCAGTGCTGGCTTTTGTTGAAGGTTGCCAGGCTTATTCGAAGGGGGAGTGGGAAAACGCTGTTTTTTCTTTGAGAAAAGCTATTGCTTATGGTGAAAATGAAGATCCTGATGCCTATTATATGCTTATTTCTGCAGAAATGTATAATTCAGATTACAAGAGTGCTTTAAACGACTGTAATTCATTTTTAGAAAGATTTCCTGACTCAATTTATAATTCAAGAATTCATTATTTTAAGGGTAGAATTTTATATAGTCTTAAGGATTATGAGATGGCAATTATTGTTTTAAGTGATTATTGTCATCAGTATCAAAATGATGAAATGTATCCTTATGCTTTATATTATATTGCTGAATCTTTATATTCTGCCTATAAGTACGAAGAATCTGCTGCCTTATACGAAAGAATTGTTTCTGAATATCCAGATTCAGATAGAGTTGGACCTTCTCAGTATAGATTAGAGTCAATTGCTCAAAGAACTCGGGAAGAAAAACTTCTTTATTTGTTAAAACAGACAGGCGAAGAATATTTGTCTGCAAAAGAAGATTATGAAAAACAGTTAAGACTTTATAATGCAGAGTCTATTTCTTCAACTCGTCAAAAATTAAGTGAAGCTCAGCAGAAAAATGAAGAGCTTGAAAATCAGATAAAGGCATTGGAAAAAGAAATTGCTGATTTAAGAACCGAAGTAGCGGCTGCAGAGGAAGCTCGTCAGGCTCAGGAAAATCAGCAGGAGAAAATAGAACAGGAAGCTACGGTTTTAACTGGCAAAGAATCATCTGAGGTAAAAGATGAATTAAGGCTTTTGAAGTTAAAAGTGCTTGAAGTTCAAAGACGTATGGAAGAAAAACTTGACACTTCAATTGCTCAGTAAGTTCTTTTTAATAAGTGTGATTAAGTAAAAAACTGGATTTTTATCCGGGGGGATTTTGATGATGGCTAAATTGATTAAAAAAAATAAATTTTTACCTTTAATTTTAGGATTATTTGCTTTTGTTACTCCATTGTTTGCAGAAGAAACTGCTGAACAGATTCAGGTAGAGGCTACAGAAACTTCGGAAAGTGAAAAAACTGAAGATGAAAATCAGTCTGCAATAAAGGAAAAGAAAACCAAAAAATCAAAAAAATCAAAGAATTCTGCTAATGCAAAGAAGAATTATGCCGGCTGGATAGATACTTCTGGTAAAGATATTAATTTCCAGAGTGGAATTGTTCAGTTAAGAGTTAGACCAAAACTTGGAACTTTTAATATTTCTGTAGTTACCGAAGAAGGAAAAACAATTCCAGTTCTTTCAACAGCAAATGAATTTACTACTTCTGGTTTTTATCTAAAATCAAATAAAAAAGCATATAAACTGGGTGCTGAATTAAATATCAAAACAGCTGCCCGTAAAGTTGAAAATGGAATTGAATTATCATACAGCATTGATAAGGTGGCTGATGTTTTTCTTTCTTTGAATTGTTTGGAATCTGCGCCAGGAAACGGCATTGATATGGTAAAAATTACCTCTACAGTTGTTAATCGTAGTACAAAAAAAGCTACTTTTGCTCAAAAACTAATTCTTGATACTGTTTTGGGCGAAACTAACCGTTATCATTTTTATTCAAGAGAAGATGTTCCTATTCAAAGCGAAGTAATGTATAGAACTATGAAGAATGAAAAATATTTTATTTCTAAAAATTCTTATGCTTCTATGCAGATTCTCTTAGATGGTGCAGATATTAGTCCAATAGATTCTGTTTCTCTGGCAAATTATTCAACTCTTAATCAAAATACATGGGAACCAGAAATGCTTTCTTACCGTTCTTTTGATACAGTTTTATCTTATAACAACTCTGCTGTGGGAATTATCTGGCCAGAAAAAACTATTGGTGTAAACGGTAAAAAATCTGACACTTTCTATCTTGCATTCTCTGAAGGTGAAAAAAGACCTTTAGGATATACTTACATAATGAATAAACCTGCAACTCTTAAGAAGGAGCCTTCTGAGGAACTTACAAAGAAAGTAACAGAAAGTATAGGAGAAGAAACAAAAGAACCTGTAAGATTTGCTCCAAGTGTTGAAGTTATTACTGCAAATCCAGAACCTGTACAGCCTGTAAAAATTCAGAAAGAAGTAAACACTCTTACAACTCCAAAAACAGTAGTAGAAGCAGCTTCTGTTAATCCTAAGCCTGAAAATAAAGAGGAAGTTATTTCAACTCCAAAAGTTGAGGAGAAAATTCAAGAAGAGCCTAAGAAAGTAGAAGAAATAAAGTCTCTTCCAGTAAAAGAAAATCTTGAACCTAAAGTTGTTCCAAATGTTAAATTTGATGTTTCAACTTTAACTCAAGAACAATTAACACCAGAATATATTCAAAAACTTTTAGATAAAATTTTGGCACTTGAAGAAAATGATGCTAATCTAAATAGAGAAGAGTTGTTAAAATTAAACGCAGAATTAGATGCAATCTTGGAATCTTTGAGGTAATTTGTAAATATGACTAAGGATTCACTGACTATAGCTTGGCATGAAATGAAAAGACGTCATTTTGCCTCTGCTATTCAGCTATTGGAAAGCCGTTCAGATATTTATGAAGAAAATTTTGAATATTATCTTCTTTTGGGAATAGCTTGTCTTTATGCTGGAGATATTGGTTCTGCATCTTCATATTTTCAAAAGGCCCGTAAAATAAAACTTGTAGATACTAGACTTTTATTGGGGCAGGCTGCAATTTTTCTTCGCCGCGGTGAAACCAACAGGGCCTTGCAATATTATCTGGAAGTAAAAGATAATGAACCTGGAAATAAAACAGCTATTGAAGCCATTGAATTTATAAGAACTCATGGAGATTATGATAAAATTTGCCGTTGGGTAGACACTGGCAGAATTGAACAGTTTTATCCACAACTTGGAGTTAATCCAGATAAAGTTTCTGCAATTGTTCTTCCTCTTTTTGCCTGCCTTGTAGGTTGTTTTGTGGCACTTTTTATCTTTCCTGCAAAACCAAAAATTAATCAAAGTAGAGCTGATTTATCTCAACTTGAATTAACTTCTGAAGAGAAAAATTCTGCTAAAGAAAAAGATTTAACAACTCAGTCTTTTAGATATGTTTTAACAAATAAAGAAATTAACAAAAAATATAATAATGCCCTTCAGTATTTTCAGGAAAATCGTGATAATGCTGCTCAGGTAGAAGTCAATTATATATTAAATTCAGATGCTCTTTTATCAATAAAACAAAAGGCACAGGTGTTGGCAACTTATTTTGAAGTTCCAAATTTTAATACAATTACAGATGTCCCTACTTTTTCTGAAGTTAAGAATAATCCTTATCTTTATTTAGATTGCTGGGTAGATTGGGGCGGAAAAATCTCAAATGCAAATACTTATTCCGACAATTCTTTTTCTTGTGATTTACTTGTTGGAGATGATTCTCTTTTACATTATGAAGGAAGCGTTAATGTTAAATTTGATGCCGTTCCTAGTATAATCGGAGAGCAAAGTGCCAGAATATTGGGTAAAATAAGTATGGAAGACGGTTCTATCTTCTTAAAAGGTAGAGCTGTTTACCAGAGTGTATATGATAAATAAAAAAATTAAAAAAAATTTGATTTTTTTTTGACAAAAAAGTCTTATCTCGGCCATATATATTATAGGGAGGAAGGTGGCTAATTATGATAAAAGAAAACGCTACTGCAGAAGAAACTGCTGAAAAATTAAAAGCGCTGGAAGTTGCTCGTCTTCAGATTGAAAAACAGTTTGGTAAAGGTTCAATCATGAAACTGGGCGATGCTGTTGACATGTCTGGAATTGATGTTATTCCTTCGGGCTCTATTCTTCTTGATGAGGCTTTAGGAATTGGCGGATATCCACGCGGACGTGTAATTGAGATGTTCGGACCAGAAAGTTCTGGTAAAACTACACTTGCTCTGCATGCAATTGCCGAAGCTCAGAAACTGGGGGGAATTGCGGCTTTTGTTGATGCTGAACATGCTTTGGATCCAACTTATGCTAAGAATCTTGGTGTTAATATTGACCAGTTGTGGCTTTCTCAGCCTGATACTGGAGAACAGGCTTTACAGATTACTGAACAGTTAGTAAGAACTGGAGCTGTTGATATTATTGTTGTTGATTCTGTTGCGGCTTTGACTCCTCAGAAAGAAATTGAAGGGGATATGGGTGATGCTGTAATGGGTGCGCAGGCAAGACTTATGAGTCAGGCTTTAAGAAAATTAACTGCGATTATTGGTAAATCAAATTGTATTGTTATTTTTATTAACCAGATTCGTATGAAGATTGGCGTAATGTTTGGTAGTCCTGAAACAACTACAGGTGGACAGGCTTTGAAATTTTATTCTTCAGTAAGACTTGATATTCGTCGTATAGAAACTATTGATGGTAAAGGTGAAGACGATGCTCTTGGAAATCGTGTAAGAGTAAAAATTGTTAAGAACAAAGTTGCACCTCCGTTTAGAAAGTGTGAACTTGATATTTACTTTGGAAAAGGTATATCGGCTTCTGCAAGTTTGTTAGATTCTGCTGTTAAACATGGTATTATCGATAAACGTGGTGCCTGGTATAACATGGGTGAAGAGAAGATAGGTCAGGGTAAAGAAAATGTAGTTAATTATATTGAAAGTAATCCTGAACTTGCAAAGGAAATTGAGAAAAAAATCCGGGAACTGGTATTTCCTGGCCAGAGTATAAAAACTGCAACTGCAGAAGAAACTTCTGTTAAGGCTAAAAAAGCAAAGGCTGCAGCTGATGAATCAGTAACAATTACCGAAGAAGGAAAAGCTGAAGTAAAAGATGATAAATCTACTGGGGCTTCGCTTGCAGATGGTTTGTTTTAATTGTTTTAATTAGAGTTATTATGCAATTTGTTGTGTTAGGTTTAGGTTCAAATGTTAGTTTTAATGGAATGTCCTCATTGGAGATTTTAAAATCAGCATGTAAGGACTTATCTAATGCAGTAAGTAAAGCCACTTTTTCCTCTGTTTACAAAACTAGGGCCATGTATGTAGAAAATCAAAACGATTTTTATAACATGGCCTGTTCATTGAATATAGAAGATTCTGTTGATCCTTTTGATTTCTTGAAATTTATTAATTCTATAGAAGCAAAATATGGACGCGACAGAAGTAAGGAAATCAGGTTTGGGCCCAGATCTCTTGATATCGATATTGAAATCTTCGGAGATAAAATTATCCAAAGCCCGATTTTGGAAATCCCTCATCCAAGAATAAAAGAGAGGGCATTTGTTTTAATTCCATTACTTGAGATTTTTTCAGAAACTGCCGATAAAAATTTAAGAGAAAAATATTCAAAATATCTTGAAGAATTACATTGTAAAAATGCAGATAAAGATGTTGAAAAATATTGTGATTTTTGGTGGTAAAAATGGAAAAAGTAGCAGAAAATGTATCGGAAGTTTCTGTAAAAACTAAAAAGAAGAGAGAATATAAAGCAGGAGAATTTGAAGGTCCTTTAGATTTGCTTTGGACTTTAATTCATGAAAGTAAAATAAATATTTATGATATTCCAATCGCTCAGATTACAGAACAATATCTTGAATATCTTGATTATGCTGTACAAACAGATCTGGGAGATTTATCTGAATTTTATACCTGGGCAGCTAAGCTTATTTATATAAAAAGTCGTATGCTTCTTCCTGTTGAAGTTTCTTATGATGATGAGGATGAAGAAGATCCAAGGCAGGAACTTGTAGATAAACTTATTGAATATCAGAAATTTAAGAAATTGACTGCCCTTATGGAAGAGCAGGAAGATGATAATGATTGGAATTTCGAAAGAAAAAAGATAGAAAGAGTTTTGCCATTTGAAGATAATGACGATATGTGGCAAGATATAGACTCCTGGGATTTACTTCAACAGTTGCAGTCTGTATTCAAATCAATTATGGAAAAGTACTCAGATGCTTCTATAATTGATATGTATGAAGAAATTTCTGTAAACGAAAAAATCACTCTTATGAATGAGTTATTGGATGAAAAAAAAGAGTGTCTGTTTACTGATTTATTGACTCATCAGGGAAATACAATGGATGTTGTTTGTGCTTTTATGGCAATCCTTGAAGCCTGTAAATTTAGAATGATAAAGATTAAACAAAATAAACTTTTTGGAGATATAAAAATTACTGTCAGTGACGAAAATGCTGGGTATGTACCTTCAGATGAAGAACTGACAACTAATTAGTTTGGGATTGTATTATGGAACTAGAAAAGGAATCAGCGTTATGTGAGGCAATTTTATTTCTGGAAAGTGAACCTTTGACGGTAAAAGCCTTGTCGTCAAAATCACAGCTTTCAGAAGAAATTGTTGAACAGTGCATAGAAAACCTAAAAAGTAAATATTCTGAAGCATCTTGTGGGGTTGAACTTGCTATGATAACTGGCGGTTATTGTTTAGTTCCTAAAAAAGAATATTGGGATGTTTTAAAAGAGTATTATGGTTCAAAGCGGGAAGGTAAACTTTCCAAATCTGCTATGGAAACTCTTGCAATTATTGCCTATTCTCAACCAATTACCAGAGCCGAGATAGAAAAATTACGTGGTGTTGGTGTTGATAATATGATTCGCCTTTTGATAGAAAAGAATCTGATAAAAGAAGTAGGAAAAAAAGAAGTTCCTGGACATCCAACATTATTTGGCACTACAAAAGAATTCTTAAAATTATTCAGACTCAATTCAATTGCGGATTTACCAAAACTCGAAGAAGAAGAAGAGGCAAGATTTGTACTCGCAAGATAAAAAGAATAATTCAGAAAAATCAAAAGAAAAAGAATCAATTAGACTTCAGGCATTTTTAGCTCACTGTGGAATTGCAAGTAGAAGAGCTTCTGAAAAATTAATTACTGATGGCAGAGTAAGTGTAAACGGTAAAGTTGTTTATGAACTTGGTACAAAGGTAACACAAGATGACGAAGTTTTCTTTGACGGTAAAAAAGTTCAACTGGAAAATAAAAAACGTTATGTTCTATTAAATAAACCTGCCGGATTTGTCTGTTCTTCACAAGATGAAAAAGGCAGGGCAGTTGCTGTAGATTTGTTAAAAGAAAAATATAGCGAAAGACTTTACAATGTTGGCCGCCTTGATATGTACAGTAAAGGAATGATTTTCTTTACAAATGACGGTGATTTTGCCGCTAAATTATCTCATCCTTCAAGTCAATTGGAAAAAGAATATATTGTAGAAACAAGTCAGGATGTTAGTGAAGATTTTGCAAAAAACTTTGAAAAAGGTATTAGAGTTGAAAATGTTTTTTATAAATGTCAACGTTGTGAGATTCTAAAACCAAGAAAAATTCGTATTGTTTTGATTGAAGGAAAAAATCGTGAGATTAGAACAGTATTGGAAAGTCAAAATATTGGAACAAAATCTCTTGTTAGAGTTAGAATCGGAAATGTAAATCTTGATGATTTGAAACCAGGTGATAGTAGAGATTTGACATCATCAGAAGTTTCAGGTTTATTGAATTTGTGTAAAAAGCGGGCGTTGCGGGCTGGCGTTTGAAGCCCGCTGAGAGGGTAGCGAAAGACTGGCGACGTAAGGAGTCAGACTGTAGCGCAGGGGGAGACTTCCCCCTCCTAAAAATAAAGATGAGGAGAAGTTTTATGATTATTGCAATTGATGGACCAGCTGGAACCGGAAAAAGTACAATTGCTAAAATTTTAGCTGAAAAACTTAATCTTACTTTTCTAAATTCAGGTGGTTTTTATAGAACATTAACCCTGGCAATTTTGGATAATAAAATTGATTTTAAGAATGAAAAACTAACTTTAGATTTCTGTAAAAAACAGAAAATTGAATATACAAACGAAGGTAATTTTATTCTTAATGGGAAAGATGTTACTGCTCATTTACATGATGACAGGGTAACAGCAAATACTTCTCAGGTGAGTTCATTAATTTCGATTCGTCATTATGTTAATGATTTGATGAGAGAAATAACAAAATCTATGAATATTGTTTGTGAAGGCCGTGATATGACCACGGTAGTTTTTCCAAATGCAGAATACAAGATTTATCTTGATGCAAGTTCGCAAGTTAGAGCACAACGAAGATTTGATCAGGGGGTAAGTAATTTATCTCTTGAAGAAATCAAAAAATCTATTGAAGAAAGGGATGAAATGGATAAAAACAAGAAAGAAGGGGCATTAAAGATAGCTCCAGATGCTTTGTATATTGATACTTCAACCTTGACGATAGATAAGGTTTGTGAGATAATATTAAAACAAATTTCATAAATTAAAGGTCAGAAAATGGGAAACATGGAAGTGGAAAAGGAAACAACTCAGAACTCCAAGAGTGATTTCCAGACACAATTAGAGGAAACCCTCAAAAACATGGGCAATACTGCACAGACAGGAGACGTAGTAACAGGTAAAGTTATTCAGGTTACAGAAGAATATGTTTATGTAGATATTGGTGATAAGTCTGAGGGATATATCCCTACTAAGGAGTTTGCAGAAGATCTGCCAAAAGAAGGGGATGAGGTTCAGGCATTGTTTTTAGGCCATGATAAGAATGGTCCTATTCTTTCTAAGAAAAAAGCTGATTCAAAACGATACATTAAAGTTGTTCAGCAGGCATGGAAAGATAAGACACCTGTTGATGGTACTATTGTAAAGGCTGTAAAAAGCGGTTATGAAGTAAATATTGGTATTGAAAAAACTGCTTTCTTGCCAATCAGTCAGGCTGATGCTGATAAAGTTGAAAAACCTGAATCATTGTTAGGATTAAAATCTAAGTTCTATATTGAACGCTTATATTCAGATAGTAAATTAAATCCTGTTGTAAATCGTCGTAAATATCTTGAAGAAGAAATCAACTCAAAACGTGATGCTTTCTTTGCTTCAACACAGATTGGCGATACTGTAAAAGGAACAGTAAAGAGTTTTACAAGTTTTGGTGCATTCATTGATTTGGGTGGATTTGATGGTCTTCTCCACATTAATGATATGAGCTGGGGTCATGTAGCTCGTCCTAAGGATTTTGTAAAGAAAGGTCAGGAAATTGAACTTAAAGTAATTCGTCTTGATCCAGCTGAAAAGAGAATTAATCTTTCTTTGAAACACTTTACAGAAGATCCTTGGATTCATTTTGAAGAAAAATATCATGTAAATGATATTGTAAAGGGTAAAATTACAAAACTTACTGAATTTGGCGCTTTCCTTGAACTTGAAGAAGGAATTGAAGGTCTTGTACATATTAGTGAATTCTCTTGGACAAAGAAAATCAATAAGCCTTCTGATATGGTACAGGTTGGCCAGGAAGTTGAAGCAATGATTCTTGGATATGATATTCAGGCTGGTCGTGTTTCACTTGGTTTTAAACAGGCTACAGAAAATCCTTGGGATTCCATTATTGAAAAATATCCGGTAGATACAAAAGTTTCTGGAAAAGTTGTAAAACTTACTAATGCTGGTGCTTTTGTTGCTCTTGAAGATGGAATTGATGCTTTCTTACACGCTGATGATATTTCTTGGACAAAGAAACTTAAGCACCCAGGAAGTGAATTATCAGTTGGACAGGAAGTTGAAGGTGTAATTTTGGATTGTGATCCAGAAGAGCACAAAATCAGAATTGGTCTTAAACAGCTCACAGCTGATCCTTGGAAGGCATTTGCAGAAGAATACAGACCAGGTTCAACACTTGAAGGTGAAATTACATCTATCACAGACTTTGGTTTATTCGTAAAAGCTCCAAATGGAATTGAAGGTCTTGTAAATAAGGCTAACCTCAGCGATGATAAAGAAGTTCCATTTGAGGAAGCCGTAAAGAAATACAATGTTGGTGATAAGATTAACGTATTTGTTATTGATGTTAATGTTGAAAAAGAAAAAGTTGCTTTCTCTGTAAAAGAATTTAAACGTAAACAGCAGCGTGATGAAATTTCTCAGTATATGGATTCAGGCGATGATTCTGACAATGGTTCATTTACAGTAGGAGATGCTTTTAAGGCTCAGAGAAACTAAAATTATTAATCATATTTTGATTAGATAATTATAATTTTCTTATAAAACGCATTGTATTAACTGTACAATGCGTTTTATTTTGAGAACTTTAAGTTGTGTTACATTTATTTGTGGCTAAATTATCTTAATGTAATCCTTAAAGATATATCTTCAAAAGGAATTTTAAGAGGATGAATAATTTTGGTGGAAAAATCACTCCATTGATAGGCGATAGTGATTTTACCCATAACATTTGTAATTTAATTTCCACTATTTCAAAAAATTTTGCTTCTGTACTGTTGATAGGAGAAAGAGGTAGCGGTAAGAGATTAATTGCACAGCATATTCATAATGCTTTTGCACTTGATTCTCAAATTAATTCTTTTAATAAAAAAGATTTTTACGAAATTAATTGCAAATCCTTTTCAGAATCTGATATTCGATTGGTTTTTGGGGGTATTTCAAGATTTGTACCAGAAGGAAAGAAAGTTACTTTATTTGTAAATTTTGTAAATGAACTTTCACCCCAGCTGCAGGTTGATTTTTACAATACAATCATTAAAGCACGGGAAAATGGTGTAAATCTTAAGATTATTTGTAGTTCAGAAATTAATTTTGAAGAAGATGTACTTTCTGGAAAATTTTCAACAGATTTGTACTATCTTATAAATTCAGTTGTTTTAAATACACAACCTTTAAGGTTAAGAAAAGACGATATTTTACCTATAGCCGAATACTATCGTGAGCTTTTTAAAAAGCAGTCAGGATTGGATTTTGTTCAATTTTCTGATATGGCAAAAGAAGAGTTAACTTTACAGTATTGGAAGGGAAATATCGATGAATTAATTAATTCAATTCAGAGAGCTTTTTTGGTTGGAAATGAAAAGATAATTAAAACTGCAGATTTGGGCTTAGTTTCAAGTACTTCTGTTAATGCAGATGTAACAGGTTATGGTTTAGAAGATAAAAGCCTTAAAAACGCCATAAATTCTTTTAAAAAAGATTATGTTACAAAGGTTCTGGAAGAAAATGACTGGAATCAAACAAAAACAGCAAGAATACTTGGAATACAAAGAACATATGTGATAAAATTAATAAACGAATTAGGAATTAAAAAATAAAATTTCTTTTAGAAATACTAAAAGAAAATGTCGAGGTAAATAAAATGGCAGAAAAAAATGACGAAATGACAGCTTCTAAAAAACTTTCTGGTTTTTTGGATAAAAATAAGAAGATTTTTTGGATTCTACTTATAATAGTTGTTTGTGCAGTGATAGCATTTGTTTGCGCACAGGCTTTTGGTTCATCTGCAAAATTAAAGAATTTGGAGAAGATTGATTTAATTTCATATGAACTTACAAATGATTCTTCTTCATTGTCAGAAGATGAATTGAACACAAGAAGAGATACAGCAATTGAAAGTTTAATGGCTTTTACTTCTAAATCTGGAGTTGTTGGTGTTAGAGCTAATTTATTAGCAGCAGAACTTTATTATCAGAAAGAAGATTATGAATCCGCTGTAAAATATTATGAAGCTGCTGCAAAAAAGAGTAAAACTGCTTATACTTCACCAATCGCAAACTACAATTTAGGTGTTTGTTACGAAAATTTAAACAATCTTGAAGCTGCTGCTCTTGCATATAAAAAGGCTTCTGATGATGAAAATTATATTTTAAGAACTCATGCATTATTCTCTTATGGACGTGTTCTTGAAACTATGGGAAAAGTAACAGAAGCTATTGCTGCTTATACTGAAGTTAATGATATTTCTCCAGATGATGATTGGGCAAAACTTGCTAAAACTAGAGCAATTAAACTTCAGTTACAAGAAAAATCGGAATAATAATAAACAAATTAACATTTGAGAGATTATTTAATTATGAAAATAGCCAGGTTAAAAAAGATTTATAATTCAAGGTTTGCTTTGCTTTTTTTACTTGGCTTAATTTGTTTAACAAACCTTTCTTGTGGTCTTGAAGTTTATATTTTAATGCCAGAGCCTGTTGCAACTGTTACTAAAGAACCTAACATAGATAATACAGATACAGGTGAAAAATATTTTGAGTTTGTAACAAATGAATCTTCTGAAGAATATGCAGGTCTTGGAGATTTTAAATATAGAGGTACTGAAGTTTATTATCGAATTTACAGTTCTTCTTCAATTTTATCTACTCAAGTTTCAACTTTGGAAAGCTATGCTAGTGATTCTACAAAAAGTGCAAACTCATACGATAAATTAATTTCTTACGGATATAAAGCTTTAGCTTCTTCAAATTACAACGACGAACCTTTAATTAAAGCTTCTGCTGATTCTTCAAATCAGAGAGTTTATATAAGATTAACCGATTATTACAATCAGCAAGAGTATTCGGCCAGAATCACAGTAAATGGAAATTATCTTGGAAATTCTTCTTCTGTTACAGTGCCTTTAAGAAACGGAAGTGATGGTTATACTTTTAACTTTGGCCGTAGTGGAACTTATGATAAGGTGCCAATATCTGGCGATTCTGATGTAAACTATTCTTCCAATGATGAGAATACTTGGTATGTTGCAATGTTCGCAGTAGCACTTGGTAGAGATTCAACTTTTACGTCTTACCACAGTAATATTCAATATTTGGGTGCTGTTTGTATTGACGCCAACAGTGAAAATAACTAATCCTTATTCTTTTATTTAATTGTCTATATTCTTAAAATTTAGTATATTCTAGTTATGTTATTAGAGATACAAAATTTATGTGCTGGTCTTGAAGACGGCAAGGAAATAATAAAAAACCTTAGTCTAAATATAGATAAAGGTCAAACTCATGTTTTAATGGGCCCAAATGGAGCTGGTAAATCTTCTTTGGGAAATACATTGATGGGTAATCCTGTTTACAATGTAACTTCCGGAAAAATTATATTCAAAGGACAAGATATTACTGATGAAGCTGCTGATAAAAGAGCTAAACTTGGAATGTTTATGTCTTTTCAGTCTCCTATAGAAATTGCAGGAATTTCACTTGAATCATTTATCCGTTCTGCAATTCAGCAAAAGACTGGAGAAAGGGTAAAATTATTCCAGTATCAGAAAGATTTACAGGCTTGTATGAATCTTCTTAATATGGATTCTTCTTATGCAAAACGTGACTTAAATGTTGGTTTTTCTGGTGGAGAAAGAAAAAAAGCAGAAATATTACAGTTTTTGATGTTAAAGCCTGATTTTGCAATTCTAGATGAAACTGATTCAGGGCTTGATGTTGATGCAGTTCATGTTGTTTCTAAAGGAATTGAAGAGTATCAAAAATCTGTTGGCGGTTCTCTTTTGATTATTACTCACAATGCCAGATTACTTGAAAATATGAAAATCGATTATACACATGTTCTTGTAAATGGTTCTATTGTAAAAACAGGTGATGGTTCTTTAGTTGAGGAAATCAACAAAGAAGGTTTTGAAAAATACATAAAATAAATATAAATGGCAGATAATAAAAAGCAGGTAACAGAAATCAATAATGAATTTTATAACTTTCGTTATGAAGAAAATGAAAATGATTTCTACCGAATTGAAGACGGATTAAATCCCGAAATCATAAAAAAAATCAGTGATGAAAAAGGCGATCCAGAGTGGATGCGGGAATTTCGTTTGAAATCACTTGAAATATATAATTCTCTTAGAGTTTCTAATTGGGGACCTGGAATTGAAGGTCTTAATATGGACGATATTTCAACATATGTACGTCCAAAAACTCAGATGAGCGGAAAATGGGAAGATGTCCCAGATGATATTAAAGAAACTTTTGAAAAATTAGGTATTCCAGAAGCAGAAAGAAAAAGTCTTGCAGGAGTTGGTGCTCAATATGATTCTGAACTGGTTTATCATAATGTGCAAAAAGAAGTTGCCAAACAAGGTGTAATTTATCTGGGCTTTGAAGAAGCATTAAAATCAAAAGAATGGGGTCCAATGGTCAAAGAATATTTTATGACTTTAATTAAACCTCAGGATCATAAGTTTGCAGCCCTTCATGGTGCAGCCTGGTCTGGCGGTAGTTTTGTTTATGTTCCAAAAGGTGTAAAACTTTCTTTCCCATTACAATCTTATTTTAGATTAAATGCAAAAGGTGCTGGACAGTTTGAGCATACTTTGATTATTGTTGATGAAGGCGCTGATTTACACTTTATAGAAGGATGTTCTGCTCCTAAATATAATGAAGCTAATCTTCACGCAGGGGCAGTCGAGCTTTTTGTTAAAAAAAATGCCCATTTACGTTATTCTACAATCGAAAACTGGTCTAAAAATATGTATAACTTAAATACCAAAAGGGCCAGAGTTGAAGAAAATGCAAGTATTGAATGGGTTTCTGGTTCTTTTGGTTCTCATATTTCTTATCTTTATCCAGAAAGTGATCTGGTTGGAGATAATTCAAAAGCAGAATTTACCGGTGTAACTTTTTCTGGTGCAGGACAAAGTCTTGATACTGGTGCAAAAATGGTTCACCTTGGAAAAAATACAACAAGCCTTATTACTACAAAATCAATTTCAAAGGGGGGCGGAGAAAACTTTTATAGGTCTGCTGTTTATATTGGAAAAGATGCAAAGGGTAGTAAAGCAAGTATTTCCTGTGAAAGTTTAATGCTGGATAACAAAAGTCGTTCAGATACAATTCCTGCAATGGAAATTCTTACAGATGAATGTGATGTTGGTCACGAAGCAAAAATTGGTAGAATTAGTGAAGATGCTATTTTCTATCTTATGTCTCGTGGAATTGGTGAAGAAGAAGCAAGAAGTATGATTGTAAGTGGTTTTGCTAATCCTGTTAGTAAAGAGTTACCGCTTGAATATGCTGTTGAGATGAATAATCTTATTAGACTTGAAATGAAAGGAAATATGTAGCTATGGCTGAAAATATAAATGATAAAATTATTGTAAATGCCACTCCAGCTACAACCTGGAATTGGCTTAAGATAAATAGTGATTCTTTTTCTTTTGATAAAGAATATAAGGCTGATCAATTAAAATTTGAAAAAGTACCAGAAGGTTTTATTATTTCAGATGCAGATTCAATTTCTGATTTACCAGAATTTAAATCATCTGTATTTAATGCTCTTCCAAAAAAAGAAATTGACAGTCGTAAAAGAGATGGTTCATATCTTAGTGAAGAGGAATTTGAAAAATCTCGTAAAGAAAATCAAATTTCAAATAAAAACCATCCTTTGATAAAATTAATCGAAAAAACTATAAAAAATCCACAGTACATTAAAGTAAGTGGAAATCCAGAAGAAGCATTACTTTTACATCTTGATGAAAAAACAGATTCCGACAACACAATTGCAAAACATATAATTCAAACAGAGGAAGGAAGTAATTCAACAATTGTAATTGTTTATTCTTCTGATTCTAGTGATAAAGAAAAATGTCAACTGGTTCAGAGTCAGATTAATGTTGGTAAAGATTCTCATCTTACTTTGATAAAAGTGCAGCTTCTTGGAAATAAAACTTTACAGCTTGATGATACTTCTTTTGTTTGTGGTCAGCATTCTAAAGTAGATTTTATTCAAATCGAACTTGGGGGAAATCATATTGATTCTGGAATTTATGCTGATTTACAGGGAAATTATTCTGATATAAAAACTCATGTAACTTATTTATTTAAAGATAAACAGTTCCTTGATATGAATCACTTGGTTGTTCAGCATGGAAAAAGAACTAAGTGTGATATGTACGTTGATGGAACTTTAAAAGAGCAGGCTCAAAAAATCTATAGAGGTACAATTGATTTACAGAAGGGTTGTTCGGGGTCTACTGGAAACGAAATGGAGAACACACTAACTCTTTCTCCAAAAGTTGTAAATAAATCTATGCCAAATATTCTATGTCTAGAAGATGATATTGCGGCAGAACATGGAGCTACAATCGGAAAATTGTCAAAAGAAGTTCTGTTTTATATGGAATCAAGAGGAATAGATGAAGTAACTGCCCGGAAGATTATTGCCAGAGCAAAAATTCAAAGAGCAAGTGATTTTATTCCTTATGAAAGTGTAAAAGAAGTAATTTCAGATTATTTAGAATCACAGGGTTTATAATAAATTTTATAAGAGCGTAATATATGAATATATATAGAAAGGATTTTCCTTTATTCAAGGCAATTGATGAAAAGACTGCAAACGAAAATAACGGACTGATTTATTTTGATTCAGCCGCAACTTCTCAACGTCCTTATCTTGTGCTTGATGCAATGAATAAGTTTTACCGGGAAGAAAATGCAAATCCTCTGCGTGGACTTTATGAATTAAGTGAAAGGGCAACTTTAGCCTACGAAAATTCAAGAAAAACAGTAGCTGATTTTTTAAATGCAAAAGATCCGTCTCAAATCATTTTTACTCGTAATGCAACTGAAAGTCTAAATCTTGTAGCTTATTCCTATGGTTTAAATAATCTTAAAAAAGGAGATCAGGTTCTTGTTTCTATAATGGAACATCATTCAAATATTGTTCCATGGCAGCAAGTTTGTGCAAAAACCGGAGCTGAGCTTGTGTTTTTAGAGTGCGATAAAGATGGTTTAATAAGTGACCAGGAAATTGATTCAAAATTAACTGATAAAGTTAAGATTTTTTCTATTACTCAGGTAAGTAACGTTCTTGGAGTTACAAATCCAGTTAAAGAATATGCTAAAAAAGCTCATGAAGTAGGGGCAATTATAATTGTTGACGGAGCACAATCTGCCCCACATCATAAAGTTGATGTACAGGATATTGATGCAGATTTCTTTGCTTTAAGTGGACATAAATTGTGTGGACCAATGGGAATTGGTGCTTTATACGGGAAAAAAGAACTGTTGGAAAAAATGCCACCTTTCCTTACTGGTGGAGAAATGATTGAATATGTTACAAAAGAAAGTGCAACTTGGGCTGAACTTCCACATAAATTTGAAGCCGGTACAGTTAGTGCTGCAGATGCTGTTGGTATGGCTGCCGCAATGAAGTATTTACAGTCTGTAGGTTTTGATTTTATAGAAAAGCAGGACAAAAATCTTACTCAAAGACTTATGCAGGGAATGAAAAAGATTCCTCATGTAAGTTTTCTTGGTACAGATGATCCTGATAAGAGGTCTGGAATTATTACCTTTACAATTGATGGCGTTCATCCACATGATATTGCAACTTTACTCAGTGATGAAAAAGTGGCAATTCGGGCTGGTCATCATTGTGCTCAGCCACTGGGCAAATTTATGGGGGTAGTATCCAGTGCTCGTGCATCCCTCTACTTTTATAATACCGAAGAAGAGGTTGATTTATTTTTGGAAAAACTTTCCCATATTCGTGAGTGGAGTGGTTATAAAGATTAGTTTTACCAGTTTTTAATTAAGAGAAATTATTATGGATACAAAAGAATTATATAAAGAAATATTAAACGAACATAATATTAACCCAAGTCATAAAGTTAATATGGAAAATCCTACTTTTTGTCTGGAAGGTGTAAATCCTTCTTGTGGAGATCAAATTACTCTGCAAATGAAATTGGACGACAGTGGTGTAATTGCAGATATTTCATTTATTGGCAGCGGTTGTGCTATTAGTCAGGCTTCTGCAGATATGATGGCAGATTTACTAATTGGAAAAACAAAAGAAGAAGCTCTTGCCCTTGCTGATATTTTTGACAGAATGATTAAAGGTAGTGTTAGTCAGGAAGAATTAGAAAGTCTGGACGAAGCTTCTGCTTTACAGGATATTGCTCATATGCCTGCCAGAGTAAAATGTGCAATGTTGGGCTGGAGAACAATGAAACAAATGTTAGGTGTTGAAACAAATTAATTTTTGTATTATATTAGATGTTACGGTGCTTTAGCTCAGCTGGATAGAGCAACTGCCTTCTAAGCAGTAGGTCGACAGTTCGATTCTGCCAAGCATCACTTTAGCCTGTCTTAATGACAGGCTTTTTTTTTGAGTAATTAAAAATTTTATAGAAATACTGAAACTTTGATTAAAGTAGGAAAATACTGTGAATCACAAAAATTTTGTTTTTTTTGACTGTGAATGTGCCAATAATTTTGATGGTGTTGGAAAAATCTGTTCTCTTGGTTATGTAATTTGTGATGATGATTTGAATGTTATTGAATCCGAAGATGTTGTAATGAATCCAGAATGTGAATTTGACTGGTATTTATTCAGTGGAAAAGGGGATTGCAAATTAGCTTATTCAAAAGATTATTTTAGAATTAAACCAAATTTTGAATCTTATTATAAAGACGTTAAAAAATTATTTACTACAGGTAACCGATATATTCTGGGTTTTGCAGTTTCTAATGATGTTGGATTTGTTAATTCTGCCTGTCAGCGTTACGAAAAAGAATATATAAATTTCAGAGCTTTTGATATTGAACCTTTTCTTGCACAAACTTATGGCGAAAAACATAAATTAAAAGAATGGGCACAAAAATTGGGTGTAAACCTTGCAAAATTCGAAAGTCATAAATCTGTTGATGATGCAATGATGACAATGCTCTGTCTTAAGAAAGCTTGTCTGGAACAAAATAAAAACATAGAAGAAGTTTTGAATGAACGAAAAGATTTATTTGTTTCATCTGAACAGATGTTAATTGCCCAGGAAGAAAGAGCTTATCGCCGGGAAATTATGGAAAAAATTAAAAGACTTTATAATAAAAAATCTCCAAAACCTAGATATAAAGGACTTTTAGATCAGTATTTTGAGATTGACGGCCGTTTATTAAAAGATGTTGATACAAGTTTTGAACTGGTAAAAAAAATCTATGATAATGGCGGAATTTCTTGTGAGCATCTTACTGGTAAGGGAAAGGTTATTTTTGCCCAGGAACCAGATAAAGAAATTGTAGAAAAATTAAAAAAGAGGGGACTTGGAGTAATTACTCTTGATGAAATTTTAGAGATTGTAAAATAGTCCGCTATTCTTTTACTAAATAGCCCGAATTTCGAGTTTTTGAAAATTAAACATAAAATTGATTTTATAAAAAAAATATTTAATTATGAAAATACTAGAAGAAAGAAAGAGGCTGGGCAAACGCATTATAAACGCTTTTCCGTAATGTTGGTGCGAA